>DASYWB010000170.1:0-2253 GCA_035936495.1 Thermomicrobiales bacterium | reverse complement strand
ATGCCGTTGCGAATTCCGGGCCGACCGCTGAAGCAGGCGGCGCGGCTCGGTACACACGGGCTGTCCGTGGTGTAGTAATGAGTGAAGCGGACACCTTGGGCGGCAATCCCATCGATCACCGGCGACGTCGGCCGCCCATAGCCATAGCAGCCCAGGTGGTCCGGCCGCAATGAGTCGATATCGACATAGAGGATGCGCACGATTTTGCCCCCTCTTCGTGTGATTGCTATCCGTGTCACGGCACGGTATCAGAACATCACGGGCGGTGGGAGATGCGCCACCCACTTGATGCTCCATCAAGCGTGGGCCAGCTATCGCAAACTACGATAGCGTGGGCGGATTGAAATGAGTGCCCGGCCAGGAGGGGACGTGACGAGAGATGAGCCGGGCTCGGTCAGCGGGAGGGTCCGTTTGGCTTACGATCGGATCGCCGCTGATTACGCGGTCCGCAACGCGGCGATGCCGCCCGCGCTCATCGAGCTCGGCGGACGGTTGCTCGAGCGTACTGGGCCGGGTGCCCGCGTGCTCGATGCCGGTTGTGGTGTCGGACGGGATATGGCGTGGTTGGAGGCCCATGGCGCACGGGTGATCGGCGTCGATATCTCGGCCGGTATGCTCGCGGAGGCACGGACCCGAGCGAGCGGTCCACTCCTCCGCTTGGATATGCGCTCGCTTGCCTTTGCCGACGACAGTTTCGATGGTGTCTGGTGCGTGGCGTCGCTTCTCCACCTCCCCAAGTCTGATGTACCCCCCACGCTTGCGGAATTTCACCGGGTTCTCGTACCCGGCGGTACGATTGTGCTCAGCTTGCAGCACGGAGCGGGCGAAGAGTGGGAGCGCGACCCGTACGGCAAGGGGACGAGGCGCTTCTTCGCCCGGTATTCACTTGGCGAGGCAACTACCCTGCTGACCGGAGCGGGTTTTATGGTGATCGAGCGAGGCAGCGACGTCGCCAGAGCGCGTCACTGGCTGTCGTTTCTGGCGACAGCGTGAATGAGGATGCGGCTCCTGCCTTAGCTGGCAGCGGACGCGATTGACGATAGCGTTATCTTCGGTGGGGCATGGCTGAGCGTCGCCGAGATCGGCGACTTGGCTGGCTTTCTTGGAGTGGAGCGTCGCTCCGCTTGAAATGGGCAAGGAGCGAGGGTAGGAGGAAGGAGCGTGGCGGCACCTGTTCCCGTGATGGTTGTCACTGGACCCGTTGGCGTCGGTAAGACCACGGTCGCCGTCGCGATCTCCGAGTTGCTCGATCGCGTTGATATGGCGCACGCCATGGTGGATGTCGATCACCTGCGGTGGTGCTACCCTGCCCCGGCTCACGACCGGTTTCAGACGGAGTTGGGGCTGCGCAACCTGGCGGCGGTCTGGACCAATTACCGGGACGAGGGCGCCGAACGCCTCATCCTGGCCGATGTCGTCGAGGAGAGCGCGGACATCGCGGGCTATCGGGAAGCGATCCCCGGCGCAGCGGTCCTCGTGGTCCGTTTACGGGCTTCGTTGCCCACGATCGAACGTCGCCTGGCTGGTCGCGAAACCGGTGCTGGCCTCGAATGGCACCAGCAGCGCGCCGCTGAGCTCACGGCGCTGATGGAGCGCAACCAGGTTGAAGATCTCCTCATAGACACAGAGGAGAAGTCCGCTTTCGCCGATGCCCAGGAGGTGGTAACTCGTGCGCATTGGTTGAGAGCGCCTTGAGTGCATCGCGATAATCCGCCTGGCACAGCTTTCCTTGCCCTGCTGCACCTTGCATATCACTCGCCATCGGGTTGCCCTCGCAATCCTGATCGGCCAACCCTTGGTAAGGAACGCCGAGACCTCGGGTCGGTTGGTTCCCCGGGATCTGGCGATAGCGAGGTCGCCGTTGGCAGCCGCTGTCTCAACGATATCGCCCCATCCGCCTTCATCCTCGACCTCGTTCCCTAGATCTCCAAAAACTCACCCACGGCCTGCCGGCGTTCGTTGCCTGTTCGGATGCGACGGCGTCCAAGAGGTTGCTCTTTGGGCTGGAACACGTTCAGGAGAGAGAACTCAATCTCGGGATTGGATACCGAGCAGGCGCACGCCAAGCAGGATGGCCAGCGAGGCGGCGAGGAGGATGAGGGCGAGAAACAGGGCGGCTTGGAGATCGCCGGCGCCGTAGCGGCCGTAGATGGCGAGGGGCATCGTTTGCGTCACGCCGGGGAGGTTGCCGGCGAACATGATCGTCGCCCCGAACTCACCGAGTGCCCGCGCCCAGGCCAGGACAGCGCCCGC
>DASYWB010000169.1:0-5180 GCA_035936495.1 Thermomicrobiales bacterium | reverse complement strand
GTCGTGATCAGGCCAGGCATCGCTGCCTGGAGGTGACCCGGTTCGTGGCAGCCGTAGTCCGGCGTGCCGGTCTCACCGAATCGCCAGGCCAGCTGCTTGGGCTCCCCGATCTGCAGCGTGCTGGTGCTGGGTCCGTTAGGGGCCATCTCGTCGGCGTGTCCCTGCTGCATCGCGGCGTCCCCGAGGGTGCATTCGTGGACGACTTGGCCGGTGTGGATCGCCACGAACGTGACCGCCTCTCCTGCTGACACGTTGATCCTGCTCGGCTCGACGGTCATCGTGCCGCGGCGAAAAAAACTTGATCGAAGCCGCCTACGCCCAGGACGTGCTGCCCGTGTGGACCGAAGACGAGACGGCCCCACACCGGACGCTTCCCTCCGCCGGCCATCACTGGCACGGGGTAGGCGAGCCCGCGCGGTATCCGCACGAGTACGTGCGGGAGGGGACGGCCAAGTAGGGGACGCTGTTCCATGCGGCGAGCGGCGCGGTGAGGAAGGCGTCAGGAGTTGTCCCAACGCGGTCCTGCACCCGTCGCTCAAAGGGGAGTTGGCGGCCATCCTGGCCACGCTGCCGGCGCCGCCCGAAGTGCCGAGCCCCGAAGCGAACCGGTGCCGCTGGGAGCGCTGGCAGGCGGGGCCGACGATCCGCATCACCCTCCCCGGGGGTGTTGCCCCCGCTCCGGATGCTGCTCGTCCTGGACAGCCTCACTGGTCACTACACCACCGACCTGGTGCTCTGGATATTCGACCACGGCATCATGCCGCTCTGCACACCACTGGGCGGATCGTGGCTGAACGTGGCGGAGCCCATTCAGCGCATCCTCAAGAGCCGGGCGCTGGACGGGCACCATCTGAACACGCCGGAGGAGATCATCGCCTGGTTAGAGGCGGCAGCGCGCGGCTGGAACCGGGAACCGACACCATTCGAGTGGGGCGGGAAGCGCCAGGCACGGCGGGAGCGCAGGCGCCGCCGACACTACGCGCTCGGCGGTTCAGGGACCCGCTCCCAGCGACCTCCGTGGGAAGGGGAGGGCCCGGATGAAAGGCGATGCTCAACCCAACTGACCCACTTGCCCGCACCGTCCCAGACCCACCGCCCATCCTCGTCCACATCCCCGGCCCGCTCCTCAAGATCCTGATACCACGTCGGCGCGATGACCTCCCCGGTAAATGGGCTCACGAGCGGCTCACCAAGCAGAGCATGGCGCTTCATCGCATCCGCCTTGAGGGTGACCACCTCGGCGGAGGTCAGGGTCGGATAGCTTGCTGGGAATTCCGTGCGGTGATCGAAGGGGAAGCGTCGGGGCGAGGATGGTGCAGTTCGCGCAAACGGCCTAGGGCGGTATGCAGAGCTTTGCTTCAGGCACCAAATGAGACGATAACTGTGCCCAGTACGCTCTCCTCGCACCGCCGAGGAAACGCGAACCGAAAAGGAAATTCCCATCCTGCCACAGCGCACCGCCCCGGAGAATTGAAGTATCTAACCGCTTCAACACGACGCGGGAATGTGCCCACAATCGTCCGCATCTCTCCGTGCCGTCAGGCCATACCATGAGACAATAGCAGGCAGGATGGCATACGTAGACATGAAGAACGGACGGTGGCACAACGCCGGACATGAAGAGTCCTGAGCAACAGAAGCTGACCCCGCCGGCAATCGTCGCTCGTAAGCGCGGCGAGAGGTTGGCGATGATGACGGCCTACGACTATCCCACCGCGCGGCTGGCCGAGGAGGCGGGGGTCGACATGATCCTCGTTGGCGACTCGCTCGGCATGGTTGTCCTTGGCTACGCGAGTACGGCCCCTGTCACTATGGAGGAGATGCTCCACCATGGCCGGGCCGTCGCCCGTGGTGCGCCGCTGACGCACGTGACCGTTGATCTGCCGTTCATGGCCTACCAGGTGAGTGATGAACAGGCGGTCGCCAACGCGGGACGCTTGGTCAAAGAGGGCGGGGCCGATTCGGTGAAGTTGGAGGGCGGTTTGGCAATGGCGGGGCGCATCGGGGCTATCGTCCGGGCCGGTATTCCGGTGGTGGGTCACATTGGTCTGCTGCCGCAAACCGCCGCCGGACAAGGCGGGCTCAAGGTCCAGGGACGGAGTATCGAGCGGGCGAGGGCGATTCTGGCTGATGCCGAGGCGGTTGCCACTGCTGGCGCGTTCGCGATGGTGGTCGAAGCGGTTCCGGCAGAGCTGGGATCGATCATCACCGAGCGCGCGCCGATCCCGACGATTGGCATCGGCGCGGGCCCGGACTGCGATGGACAGGTGCTGGTCTCAACTGACGTGCTCGGACTGGAGGACCGCCTGTCGCCCAAATTCGCCAAACGCTACGCCGAGGTCGGGAGCATCATCCGAGACGCCTTCGCGACCTATGTCAGAGAAGTTCGGAGTGGCGCCTTCCCCGACGAGACGCACGCCTACGCGATGAAACCTGAGACCGCGGAAGCCTTGCGGCGGGCATCCACGGAGGGATAGGCGATGACCGTGCTCAACGTCGCACTCCTGCAGATGGCCGCCCACGGCAACGATCAAGCGGCGAACGTGGCCAAGGGCGAGGCCTACTGCCGACGGGCGGCCGCCCTCGGCGCCGACCTCGCGCTCTTCCCGGAGATGTGGAATATCGGCTACACGCCGTTCTGTGCGCCCGCGACCTCCTCAACCGATCTCTGGCGTCATCCGGAGCGCTGGCCGCTCGCGCCAGAGACAGTGGTCGACGCGACAGCGCGGGAGGCCTGGCAGGCGCAAGCGGTTGGGCCGGATGACGCGTTCGTCCAGCGATTCCGAAGCCTGGCGCGCGAGCTTCAGATGGCGATCGCGGTCACGTATCTGGAGCGCTGGCCGGGAGCGCCGCGGAACACGGTCTCGCTCATCGACCGCTCGGGCGAGATTGTTCTGACCTATGCCAAGGTTCATACCTGCGACTTCGACCCGTTGGAGGACTCCCTCACGCCCGGTGACGAATTCCCGGTGGCGTCTCTCAGCACCGCTGGGGGCGATGTCCAAGTAGGCGCGATGATTTGCTTCGATCGGGAATATCCGGAGAGTGCGCGGCTGCTCATGCTCCAGGGGGCGGAGATCATCCTGACGCCGAACGCTTGTCCGCTGGAAGCGAATCGGATCGGCCAGTTTCGCGCCCGGGCCTTTGAGAACATGGTCGGCGTGGCGATGGCGAACTACGCCGCGCCGCAACTCAACGGCCACTCGGTCGCCTTCGATCCGATCGCCTTCGACCAGGCCGGAGGGAGCCGCGATTCGCTCATCATCCAGGCCGGGCACGCAGAGGGCGTCTATCTCGCCCCGTTCGACCTGAATACCCTGCGTGAATATCGTCAGGGGGAAGTCTGGGGCAACGCCTTCCGGCGGACGCACCTCTACGGGAGCCTGGCGGAACCAACGGTTACGGGCGCCTTTCTGCGGACCGATGCATCGGGAGCCACCTACGATCCTGCGCGACGGGGAGCGCGTGGCCGTGCCTAGGGTCATCACGACAAGAGCCGAGCTGCGGGCGGCACTTGGCGATGAGGCTCCAGGCCTCGTGCCGACCATGGGCGCGCTGCATGCCGGCCATGCCGCGTTGATAGCCCGGAGCGCGGCCGAGAACAGCCGGACGGTGGTCAGTATCTTCGTCAACCCGGGTCAATTCAGTGATTCAGCGGACCTCGCCGCCTACCCACGGGACCTGCAACGCGATGTTGATCTCGCGGTCCGGTATGGTGCGGAGCTGATCTTTGCGCCGCCGGTCGATGAGGTCTACCCGCCGGGCTTCGCGACGGCCATCGAGGTTGCTGGGGTCGCGGAACCGTGGGAAGGCACGTTCCGCCCCGGTCACTTTCGCGGGGTCGCCACGGTCGTCACCGTCCTACTCAACCTCGTGCGGCCTGCCCGCTCCTACTTCGGTGAAAAGGATTACCAGCAGGTTGCCGTGATTCGCCGGATCCATGCCGACCTCGCGCTGCCGGGCGAAATCATCGCGTGCCCGACGGTCCGGGACGCCGATGGTCTGGCCGTCAGCTCGCGGAACACGCAGCTCGCCACGGATGAGCGGACGCGGGCCGCGATCATCCCACGAGCGCTCTTCCACATGGCGGAGCTTGCTCATCGAGGTGAGCATGACGCCGAGACGTTACTGGAGTGCGGATATCGCGTCTTGAGCGAAGACCCCGAACTTGTCATCGAATATCTTGCCGTAGTCGACGGTGAGACGCTCGGGCCGATCGGCTCGGTGCGCATGGGAGCGAGAGCCCTGCTCGCGGTCCGGCTCGGATCGGTCCGGCTGATCGACAACATTGCCTTAGATGCGGGAGGACCGCCTGGCGAAGGTGCCGTCGGAGTGCTGGGAGGATGAGCGTCGTGCGACCCTGGCTCATCGCCGCGCGGCCGAAGACGCTCCCGGCGGCGGTGGCGCCGGTGATCGTCGGGACGGCGGTCGCCATCGCGGAGGATGGCTTCGCGCCGCTGGCCGCGCTGGCAGCGGTGGCGGTGGCGCTGTTGCTCCAAATCGCGGCGAACTTCGCGAACGACGTCTTCGACTTCCGCCGTGGCGCCGATACGCATGAGCGCCTCGGTCCGGCACGGGTCGTCCAACAGGGGTTGATCGCCCCGGAGCGCGTGCTGGTGGGGACCGGCTTGGTCCTCGCCGCCTCGATGCTCGCCGGGCTCTACCTCGTCTGGCGTGGTGGCTGGCCGATTCTGGTTCTCGGCCTGCTGGCGATCCTCTCCGCGGTTGCCTATACCGGTGGACCAGCACCGCTTGGCTATCTCGGGCTTGGCGACGTCTTCGTCTTCGTCTTCTTCGGGCTGGTGGCCGTGGCCGGCACCGCCTATGTCCAGACGCGGGACTTGACCGCGCTCGCCCTCCTGGCCGCCATGCCGGTGGGCTGCTTCGCAACGGCGATCCTCGTTGTCAACAACCTGCGAGATATCGACGGGGACCGGGTCGCTGGGAAGCGGACGCTCGCGGTCCGGCTCGGTGTTCGTGGTGTGCGCCGGGAGTATGTCTTCTTGTTGGCCGTTGCCTATCTTTTCCCACCGCTGCTCTGGTCGCTCGGGCTGGTTTCAGGATGGTGGTGGCTCAGCTGGCTGTCGTTGCCGCTGGCCGCGCGGGTAACGCTGGGCGTCCTCCAAGAGCGTGGGAAGATGCTGAACGCCCGGCTGGCCGGCACCGCCCGTGCGCAGTTG
>DASYWB010000168.1:0-4046 GCA_035936495.1 Thermomicrobiales bacterium | reverse complement strand
AGGAGGTCCGCGCCGCGTTAGATGCGACACGCATCGCCGGTGATGTGCTGGAGATGGCAGCCGGTACCGGGTGGTGGACCGAGCGCCTGGCGGCCACCGCCGAGCACCTCACCGCGCTCGATGCCTCGCCGGAGACGCTCGCCATCGCTCGCGGACGGCTCCAAGCAGCGGGTCTCGATGCCCGGGTCTCGTTCGTGCCGGCTGATCTCTTCGCCTGGCGGCCAGATCGGATATATGACGCGGTCTTCTTTGGGTTCTGGCTCTCGCACGTTCCGGATGAGCGGCTCGATGCCTTTCTCGCTACGGTCGCCGACGCGTTGCGGTCAGACGGGACGGTCTTCTGGGTCGATAACCGGCATGAGCCGACGGCGACCGCGGCGGATCAGCCGCTGCCCGAGGGTGACAATCCGATCATGACGCGCCGTCTCAACGACGGCCGGACGTTTCAGATCGTTAAGCGATTCCGGAGCGCGGACGAGTACGAGAACGCCTTTGCCGAGCACGGGATCGACCTGACCGTGCGGGAGACGGCGACCTACTTCCAATATGGAGTGGGCTGCAAGCGATAGGTAGTTGCCTGATATGGACTCCGAGTCCATGCCATGCGCCCCTACCGCCTGCGCCGCGTCACTTTCCTGCTAACCGGTCGATGACTGGGGCGAAGGACTCCAGGGCGTCTTCGGTAACGGAGATGTAGGAGATGCCGTGCCGGTCGCGGCGCTCGCGGATGGTTTCTGCCATCTCGTCGGCAGTGCCGAGGAGGAGATGGGGGCTTGCATGGACCTCGGCCGGGGTCAGGCTGAACTCCTCCGCGAGGGCTTGGGCTATCGCCTCATGGTCGTCGGTCACGACGACGCGGAGCAGGACGATGTTCAGCTCAACCTCGGGGAAGCGCCCTCCGGCCGCGTCGTGGATCCAGGTCAGCTTCCGCTCTGTCGCCGCCGCGGTCATGTCGGAGCGGTCCTGCGTTCCCTCGGGGGTCGCGCGCGGGTTGAGGGCGACGATATCGGCGTGCCGCGCGGCCAAGGAAAGAACGCGTTTCCCACCGCCCCCGACCAAGATTGGCGGATGGGGCATTTGCGCAGGACGTGGCAGGATCGAGAGGCCGGTCACGGTATAGAAGCGGCCGTGGTGGTCGACGCTCTCTCCGGTCCAGAGGCGCTTGATGAGCGGGATCGCCTCGGCCAGACGGTCGATGCGGACGCCAGCGCTATCGAAGGGGATGCCGGTCTCTTCGTACTCCGAGCGTAACCAGCCCGCGCCGATGCCGAGTTCCAGCCGTCCATCCGAGAAGAGATCGAGCGTCGCCGCTTCCTTGGCGAGGTTGGCCGGGTGCCGGAAATCATTGGCGAGGACGAACGTGCCAACGCGGATCTGGTCCGTGACGGCCGCCGCGGTCGCAAGCGCGATGAAGGCACCGAGTCCGCGTGGGAAGTGGTCGGCGACCTGGAGCGTGTCGTAGCCGAGCGCCTCGACCTGGCGAGCTTTCGCGACCCACTCGTCCCGGGACGCTGCTCCCCGGAGTTGGATGCCGAAACGGAATGGTCGGACGGGCATGGATCGACTCCTGACGTTGACATGGTATGACATGCAAACGGCGAAGACATTGCGCGGGGGCTAGCCACGGGGCTGGCGTTCGGGATGGTGGATCATGAGATCGATGACCATCCAGAGCGACCGGGTGCAGGGGTAGCCTAGGATGGGGAGGCTGATGGCGACCACGACGGCGATGATCTGAAGCGCGAGCGTGCTCAAATCGGTCCAGATCAGCAGGATCAGGATGCCACCGAAGCCCAGGAACTCCGCCGCGATCAGGTTGACCGCGTACGCCCCCAGGAAGTAGCCATCCTCGCGCTCGAAGACGACCCCACAGCGGGGACACTGCTGGCGAAGCGACCAAAAATTGCTGAAGATCCCCGGTGCCCCGCAATAGGGACAGCGGCGGGTAAAGGCACGGGCCAGAAGCACGCCAAGCCTCCGGCCGGGGGGCTGAGGGAGATGCCAACGCGCGACCTCTGCCTGCTCGATCCATCTGCCACGCCGCCGGTCGATGCTCACCGTTCGGTCCTCTTGCCAAACCCGCCGGTCCCGCATAGTCTCCAGTTCCCGGTACGTTATACCGCACCAGGACACGAGCCAGCAGCGCCTCAGCTCATCAAGAGGAGCACTATCATGCCACCATCGCAACCGCTTCGTTTCGGCATTGTGCGTAATCAGAACATGGAGTGGGATCCGCTGTTGCGGCATGTTCTCTTCTTCGAGGAACTCGGATTCGACAGCATCTGGTTCTGCGATCACTTCCAGCGACCAAGCCGGCCGGATGATCCGTGCTTGGAAGGATGGACGACGCTTGCCGCGCTCGCCGCGCTGACGAGCCAGGCCCGGCTTGGCTTACTGGTGACAAGCAATACTTTTCGCCATCCATCGCTCGTGGCGAAACAGGCGCTGACCGTCGACCAGATCAGCGACGGCCGGCTGGAGGTTGGACTAGGCACGGGCTGGTTTGAGCCGGAGCATGACCGCTTCGGCATCGACTTCCCGCCAACCGGTGAGCTGGTCGGGCGGTTCCAGGAGGCGGTGGAAATCATCGACCGCGCCCTGCGAGAAGAGACGGTCAGCTACGACGGCACGTACTATCACCTGGCGGACGCCCCATTTCGGCCTCGGCCGGTCCAGCAGCCCCGGCCTCCCCTCACGCTCGGTGCCCACGGGCCTCGGATGCTGCGGATCGTCGCTCGCTATGCCGACCGCTGGAACTCCTATGGAACCTTGGAGGAGATCAAGGAGCGAAGCGCGGCGCTGGACGAAGCCTGCGCCGAGGTCGGACGCGACCCTTCCGAGATCATCCGCTCGCTGTATGGCTGGACCATACCGCTCAAGGTCGACCCGTGGTCCTCGGTGGAGGCATTCCGTGACGTCGTTGGCCGCTATCTCGAGATCGGTATCTCCGAGTTCCTGATGGAAGCCCCCTTCGAGGACCAGTTTGGCGTAGCGGAACGCGTGGCGGCCGATGTGCTTGCTAGTCGGTAGTCGGAAGACGAAAGACAGAAGACGGAAGTTGATGTCGCCGCACAGGCTATACTTTCTGCGACTACCGACTACCGACTACCGGAGCATCTACTCGTGGTTCTGCCCCTGTCGCCCTATCTCGATAGCCGGGACGAGGTAACGCCGGAGACGACGGCGTTGCTGTCCGAGGAGAAGATCGGCCCGCGTGATGGCGCCGGCAAGACGGTCGTCGTCGCGATGAGCGGCGGGGTCGATAGTGCCGTGACCGCGCTGGTGATGCGAGAACGTGGTTACCGCGTGATCGGGATGAACCTGCGGCTCTTCTCGCCGGACGATCCGGAGCACCGCGTCAATCCCTGCTGCGGTATCGCGGCGATGGACGACGCTCGGGCCACGTGCGCGACGATCGGCGTGCCGTTCTATGCGATCGACATGGAAGCCGAGTTCGGTGAGGCGGTGGTGCGCCGGTTCGTCGATGAGTACGCCGCCGGGCGGACGCCCAATCCGTGTCTCGAGTGCAACCGGCACGTCAAGTTCCGGCATCTCGTCCATCGCGCTAGGCTGCTCGGCGCGGATAGCTTGGCAACCGGTCACTACGCCCGGATCGTGCCCGGTAATCCCATGACCGGAACACCCCACCGCCTCTACCGAGCGGTGGACCCTCGCAAGGATCAGAGCTACGTCCTGCACACGATGAACCAGGAGCAGTTGGGCTATGTCCGGTTTCCGCTGGGCAATCTGACGAAGCCGGAAGTCCGTGAGCTGGCTCGCGCCTTCGGCCTACCGGTGGCGGACAAGGCCGAGAGTCAGGAGATCTGCTTCGTCGGCAAGGGATCGTACGCGGAGTTTGTCGCCAAGCGGCGGCCGGGTGTAACCCGGCCCGGTGAGATCGTCAATAGTGGCGGTGAGACTATTGGCCAGCACCAGGGGTTGGTCTACCATACGGTCGGCCAGCGGCGGGGTCTCGGCATTGCCGCGGGGAGGCCGCTTTTCGTCCTCGGGCTGGACCAGGATGCCAACCGGCTGCTTGTTGGCTC
>DASYWB010000167.1:0-3622 GCA_035936495.1 Thermomicrobiales bacterium | reverse complement strand
ACCCCACTCTGATCCTGGCGTAGGAATATCAGAGACGAGAGTCGGTGCCGTACCGCGAGCCTGCGATCAGCAGGGCGCCGCCGGCCCCCGCGCCGGACCGGCGGGCCAGCGTCCGGCGGATCGGGTTTGCCGCAAGTGTTTCGATGCCACGATTCGTGTCGTTTGAGATGAAGTGTTCTCCCTTGGGCGGAAATGCGGCCCATGGTTTCGCGGCACGTTCACATCAGTGTGCCCCGACCCATGTAGCAGGGCAAGCAATGCCTCACCTCCGACCACCCTATTGGGCCAATGGCCTCTTGTGAATCACCGCCAGAGCGGTGGGGTTCGGAATTGAGAACCCCGTTGACGGCGAGTCCACGTTTGGCGTAAGTTAGCCGGGACCATGAAGGTCGTGGTCGTCGCGTTCAGCGAGGAGCAGAAGGAGGATTTTCTGTGTCACATGCACGAGGTCGCGGGGCGCTCTACATCGCCCTCATTGCGCTCTTGATGGTCGCCACACCGTTGGCCACCATCGCGCGGGTTGCCGCTCAGGACGATGGCGCCGAAAAGGTGCTCAGGGTGCACCACAGCACCTACCCGGACGATTTTGATCCCCAGAAGAGCTCGTTCACGAACGAGATCGCCATCCTCGTCCTTGCCTACGAGGGCCTGACGCGATTGGACTCCAACCTCGAGACGGTGCCCGCGGCGGCGGAAAGCTGGGAATTCAACGAGGATGCGACCGAGATCACCTTCACGTTGCGTGAAGGCTTGCAGTACAGCGACGGCTCGGAGCTCACGGCCGAGAACTTCCGTTACGCGATCGAGCGCAACTGTAGTCCCCGCACGTTGGGCGAGTACCAGTCGCTCCTCTTCGAGATCGTCGGTTGTGCTGACTTTGCTGGCCTCGCGGGCGATGACCCATCTGCACCGGCCGAATTCACCGATGAGGAGTTCGAGGCGGCACGCCAGGAGCTCGGCGTGAGTGCCCCAGACGAGACAACCTTGATCATCGAGCTGACTCAGCCGGCACCGTACTATGCGACCGTGGCCGGCCTCTGGCCATTCTTCCCCGTCAAGCAAGAGATCGTGGAAGAGGATCCTGAGGCGTGGTGGCAAGAGGCCGAGAACCACATCGGTAACGGCCCATTCACCCTGACGAGCATCGACGAAGAGCAACTGATCACCTTTGAGGCCAACGAGAACTACTGGGACGGTCCGCCCATCCTTGAAGGCATTGAGTATGTCTACCAAGGCGAGTCCCGGATTGCCCTGGAGGCCTACCAGGCCGGCGACCTGGACATCGTCCAGCTCGATCCCTCGCTGATCCCCGAGGTCCAGGAGGATCCCGAGCTCAGCCAGGATTTCCTGGCATACCCGATTGCCGCGACCTTCAACCTCTCGTTCAACCTGACGCAAGAGCCCTTCACCGACAAGAAGGTCCGCGAGGCCTTCGCCTACGGGTTCAACCGTGAGGAGTACTGCCAGGTCATCCGCAACGGTGACTGCACGGCGACGCTGAGCTGGATTCCCGAGGGCATCCCCGGCTCGATCGAAACCGACCAGTATGCCTTCGATCCCGAGGCGGCCCGCGAAGCGCTTGCGGCCTCTTCCTACGGTGGACCGGAAGGGCTACCGGAAATCCGGTACTTCTACAACAGTGACGACACAGCGAACACCGCTCGCGCCGAATACATCGCCGGCATGTACCGCGATGTCCTAGGCGTCGAGATCGTCCTGGAGCCCACCGAGGGCACAGCATTGGTCGACCTGCGGAAGAACACGGAGACCTACCCACAGATGACAATCGGCGGCTGGATTCAGGACTACCCCGATCCGCAGAACTGGCTGAGTGTCTACTGGACGTGCGATGCGACCTTCGCCCAGCGCTTCGGCTACTGCAATGAAGAGTTCGACGAGCTCGTCCAGATGGGTGACACGACGCTCGACCAGGAGGAGCGCATCCCGTTCTATGAGGAAGCCTCTCAAATCCTCGTCGACGACGTGGCCGGTCCGTTCCTCTACAACACGAGCCAAACGGTCCTCGTCAACGACGAGGTCACCGGTTACACCCCAACCGCCATCGACGCCGAGTGGCCGGGGCAGTTCACCTCGCTCCTGACGCTGGACATTGAGCGCGCGGCCGAGTAACGACCAGGAGTTACTGGCTGATAACGATTAGCCATCGCGGGGCTGGCACGAGAGCAATCTCGGCCAGTCCCGCCGCGGCGGCTCGGCGTCCGGATCGATAATCACCCGCTTCGTGCCCGTGTCACTACCTCGTGACTCGACAGCCGCGCTGAAGGCGGTCGGCGCTTTCGCGTCCGCCATTTCAGCAACTCGCATGGATATACTCGCTATCTCAGCGAGAAGCGGCCCGGGCGATACCCGTTTTCACCAGCCCGCCGCCAGGGATGTCATCTATCCTGCCATCAGGTAACCTTCGTGTGCCGATAATGCTCTCTCTCGTCCATCGTATTGGTGTTACGCCTGTACTGAGGAACCCATGTTTGACTTCGTGATCCGGCGCGTGATCTGGATCATCCCGGTGATCACCGTCGTCGCTGCCGTGACCTTCTTTCTCATGTACCGCGCTCCCGGCGGGCCATGGGACCAGGAGAAGCCGCTACCAAACTCGACCGTGCGCCTCTTGAACGCGAAGTTCGGACTCGACAAACCGGTCTGGCTCAACCCCGGCGCGTTTCAGGATGAGCTCGACGAGGGGACGCGGAACCCGTTTACGCTCACGGGCGCATTCTTCGATAGCCAGTTCGTGAACTACATGGTCGGCGTCTTCCAGTTCGATCTCGGCCCCTCCTATGCCTCGAAGGGCGCCGAAAGCGTCCAGAGCGAGATCATTGACAAGTTCCCCGTCTCAGCTAAGATCGGCCTGGTCGGGATCATCTTCGCAATCGTCGTCGGCATCCCACTCGGGATCATCAGCGCCCTGCGCCAGAACACGTGGCTCGATTACTTCAGCCTCTCCATCTCGACCCTCGGCATCTCGGTGCCGACCTTTGTGAGCGGTCTGCTCCTGCTCATCTTCATGAGCCAAACGCTCAGCATCTCGCCAATACGACGTCCGGAAGAGTGGGATGGGTTTGGCGTCGCCTACTTGTTGCCGGGCATCGTTCTGGGTTTAGGGACGATGGCCTACCTTACCCGCCTGACCCGGAGCAGCATGCTGGAGATCAAGCGGCAGGATTACGTCCGGACCGCGCGAGCCAAGGGGCTTGCCGGAAACCCGGTGGTGACCCGTCACATGCTGCGCAACGCCCTGATTCCAATCATCACGATCCTCGGCCCCGCCGCCGCCGACCTCGTCACGGGGTCGATCATTATTGAGACGATCTTTGGCGCGCCGGGACTCGGGCGTGAATTCGTCGCCTCCATTGGCAAACGTGACTACTCCATGATTATGGGCACGGCGATCTTCTACGCGGTATTAATTGCATTCGCGAACGTCACCGTGGATCTGAGCTATGGCCTGATCGATCCGCGCATCCGCGTCCGGCGCTAGAAGGGAAGGATATGTCGACGACGGTGGCGCCTGCCTCTCCGGCGGTGCATGAGGAAGCCGGTCTCAGCCGGGTCGAGACGCGTGCATCACGCAGTCTGTGGAGCGATGCTTGGCGCCGGCTGC
>DASYWB010000166.1:0-2929 GCA_035936495.1 Thermomicrobiales bacterium | reverse complement strand
GACAAGTACGCGACGGTGAGCAGGGCGAGGGCGACGAAGCCGGCCAGCAGCGCGTGCGGGATGGCCCGTTGGATGCTTGCTGCCACGGCTAGGACTACCAGCACGGCGAGGAAGGCGACGCCCACGAGGAGCGCGGGCCGTCTCCGCCGCGTGACGGCGTGTACCGCGGCCCCCGCTAACATCGCCGGCCCGAGGTAGAAGATGACCATGACACGCTCCGGCCAATGCCGGTGCAACTCCTCGAAACGAGGGAGGAGGACGAAGGGTAGCTGGTGCAGCCAGGTCGTCTCCCTCTGAGCCAGAACGAGCGCACCGACCGCGAGGACGGCGAAGTAGGGGGTGGCATGACGGCCGCCGGCGAGCAGGAGCGCGGCGCAGGCCAGGGCCAGCGTCGCGCCTCCGACGTAGTTGAGGGAGGCGCCGAGGAGGTGTCTGACCGTCGCCGGCCCATCCCACCCGCCGAGGACCGCCGCCCAAGCCAGGTCACCCGTGTAGCCGTTAGCCAGGTTGGTCCGCGTGTGGTACTCAAGCCGAGGCAGGATCGCCGCCGCCGCCAGGGCGAAGCCGATCACCAGGGGCGCCGCCCCGTGGAGCGTCAGCCGGACTATCCGCTCCCCCGTTGATACCGAGCGATCCGGCGGGGCGATGACCGTCCGGTAGAGAACGTACCCGCCGAAAGCCAGCAAGGCGTAGTAGGCGCCTTGACCGAGCCAGGCGACGAGGATCTGGCTCAGGGCGAGACCGGCGGCGCTCCACCAGCCGGCTCGCGCAGGCCAGGTCCGGCTTCGAATCGCCATCTCCGTCCCGAGCAGGAGCGCCGGCAACCAAGCCATGACCTGGCTGTAGGCGGGGCAGCAGACGTTACGGGCGTAGAGCAGTCCCGAGAACTCGTTGGCCACGGACGCCGTCAGCGACCCGAGCGCCCCCAGCCCGAGCGCTCGTCCCAACCCGTACGTGGCTAGCCCGGGCAGGAGCAGGTGAAAGAGGATCCAAACCTTGGCGGCGGCGGCTAATGGGAGCAACGTGAAGAGGAGCATCGCCGGTAGGTACATCCACCCCGATTCGGGGTCGGCGGCGAAGGGAACCCCGGAAAACTGATGGGGATTCCATCCCGGGATGTCCCCAGCGGCCAGCCGCTGCCCCAGGGCGCTGAAGATTGGATAGAAGAAGGCGGCCGTGTCCTGCCCCACCATCGTCCCGCCGACGACGAGGTCCCATGCGGCGATGGCAGTGAGGATGAGGAGGGCCAACACGGCCGCGGCATCGGCAGCGTGGTCTACGCCGATCGGGCGCCAGCGGCGGGCGAGGGACCGAAGCGGCGGGGCCAAAGACACCATACGGCGCATGATAACGCCGCCGGCCCGGTTTGCGATGGCCCGAGCAGGCGATCACTGGAGACATCGCGCCTGTGAGAGCGGTATTTGGGGCAGCGCGTGACTGACTAGCTTGCTCTATCGCGTACTGGGTGTGCGGGGTCATCCTCGCGGAGCGGGGCCGGCAGTACTGTGACAACTGCTTGCCGACGGCTCAGCAGGACCAGGTGACCGCGTTCAGTACAGCAGGGCGGGCAAAGCTGGCCGAGCTGAGGACGGCTGGCAAGGATCCATCCAAAGGGCGGGGAGGTGGCCAAGTGGCGGGCGACGAAGATCAGAAGATCATCCGACGCATGACTGTCCGAGCAGCGTCGATCACCGGCGGGCTATGCGGAGACCGCCGCCAGGCGGCCCGTGCGCACGTCGTAGATGAGGCCGTGGACGGCCAAGCCGGGCGGGATCAGGGGCGTTGTCCGGAGCCGGGCCACATCCTCCCGCACTCCCTCTTCGATGGAAGCGGGGAGCGGCAGGAAGTCGTGTCGTGGCGGGACATCCGCGCCGGCTTCGACGAGGGCCGCACGCAGGGCGGCGGTGTCCACCCCGCGGAGCCGGCAATCAGTGTGGTGGATCACCAGTGCCGTCGCGATCCCGAGCAACGCCCGGCCCAGCGCCAGCGAGCGGATCGCGTCGTCGCTGGCGCGACCCCCGGCGTTGCGAATGACGTGGGCGTCGCCGAGGTCGAGTCCCAGCACGCGCAGGGGATCGACGCGGGCGTCCATGCAGGTCAGGACCGCCAGGTGGCGGCGGGGCGGGGCCGGCAGGTCGCCACTGGCGAAGGCCTCAGCGTAGCGGGCATTGGCGGCTAGGAGCGCCGGGAGTTCCGACACGTTTTCTCCTCTCTCCATGCTCATTTGGTCGCTCGCCGCGCCCGTGAGGGCCACTCGGCTGGGTTCCAGGCACCGCGGAAGGTGGTTCCCAAGCGAACCCTGGCGAGCGACAGGGCACGGGCGGCGAGCACGACGAAGCGGATCGACAGCTTTACCCGGATGTCGGTCGAGACGAACTGAACACCTACCAGGGCAAAGCGCAGCATGGCCCCGACGAGCGGTAGACGCCAGTCCAATGATAACGGTTCGCCGGCATCCCAGCTGCCCAGGCCGGCTCGATCGGATGCGGCTCATGTGCCGGCGTGAACGGCCAAGCCGCGGAGGAGGTCGAGCATGGCGCTGACGCGGGTCCAGGAATCTTGGGGCGGGTGATCGTGCTGCACCGCCGAGCCGTCACCGTGCGTGCGATGGCCAAGACAACCGGGTTGTCGCTGCAGTACTGTTCACTCAGTTCGAAGTGGCACGGTGCCGCATCGCCGACATTGGCCAAATCTGGAGCGGGAGGGACGGAAACCGTGAGAACCAGAAGGCTGCCCAGGGCTCTCCTCATCGTGGTGGGAACGCTCATCGTGCTCATCGGCTTCCTCGGCGTCGGCGCTGTCACGATGGGGAATGATCTCATCTGCAGCAAGACTGAGCGTCGGCCCATGTCCGAGTTTCCGCACTACGACGGCGCGGAACCCAAGTGGGAATCCAACCTCAAGATCACCGGCGGATGCACCACCAGTT
>DASYWB010000165.1:0-2230 GCA_035936495.1 Thermomicrobiales bacterium | reverse complement strand
GTCCTCCTGTTCTCTGATTGTGATGTCCGTCACGTATGAGGCCGGTTTCGGCTACGGTGATCGCCCCGTCATCGTCGTGGCAATGCCTGCGGCTCCGTACCGCGCACGATATCGGACCTCGGCAACGATGCGGTCAGCCTCTCAGGGAGGAAGCCTCCGTTTACTCTTGTGCCTATGGAGGACCACCCACTCTGACATGCTCCTGGGTGACAACCAGGAAGCAGTCGAGCTGATCAACGTGTGTCGTGAGCACATGGTTGATGCGCTCGATCTTGATCTCAAGGTCAGTGTCGTTATCCAGCCGGAGGAAAATGACCCCGGTATGAGATCGGCCCTGGCGAAAGATGAGCTCGCCGAAATCGCGATCGTCGGTGATGAGGATGCGGTCCTCGCTGTTGGCAACAGCGAGCACGTCGGAGTCCCGCATGCCGTGTGGATGGTCGCGGCCAATTCGCGTTGCGTCGTGGCCCAAGCCATGAAGATCAAGCCATGAAGATAAGATATGGAATCAGCCGGACGTCGGTGCTTTGATCGAGTAAGAACCGCACACTTATGCCGTGGTGGCAGCCACGGAACGCTTGCCCCTTTCCTCCACCGCCTCGTACGCGTAGTGGAGCACCGCCTTCACGTCTTCTATGGTCAATTCTGGATACGCAGCGAAGAGCTCACCTAAGTCAGGGTTGCGCGCGAGATGAGCTACCACGCGCTCGACTGGAATGCGCGTTCCCCGCACGATGGGTTTTCCGACCATGATATGCGAGTCTCGGATGATTCGGGGCTGATGGGGTGCCTGTTGATGTGCCATTCCGGTAACCTCCTCCCCAATACAGTACCACGGCTCCACGTCGATGGGGTGACGCACGGCCCCACCGCCTGATCCTCCTCCCATCGGCATGCTTGACGGCGGTGATGACTCATGCGAGAAGACTATCGGGAGACGAAGGTCGTTGCGAGGTGGGAGTGAGATGGCGGATGAGCGGCCAAATATCCTCTTCATCTGCACCGATCAGCAGCGGTACGACGCGCTGGGGTGCTATGGGAATGAACACATCCAGACCCCGGCGATCGACGCGCTAGCTGGGGAAGGGGTGCTCTTCGAGCAGTGCTATGCCCAGAGCCCGGTCTGTGGCCCCTCGCGCGCCAGCCTGCTGACGGGGCAATACGTCCAGAGCCATGGTCTCTGGGCGAACGGCGTGGCGCTCCCAGCGCACCAACGGCTCTTTACCCAAAATCTGGCGGATGCCGGCTACGATTGCGGGCTGATCGGCAAGTCACACTTGGCGGCCTGTTTTCAGGGCCGGACCGAGCCGCGCCGGGACGATGGCTTTCGCACCTTCTGGTGGGCGCACGACCCATCGCATGGGTCGCCGGAGAACCACTACCACCGCTGGCTGGAGGAGCGCTTCCCGGAGCTCTACACGCGAGCGATGGTGAACGGTCCGGGCCGGAGAGGGCATGACGCCGTCGCGTTCGACACCATGCCGACTGAAGCCCACTACAGCCGGTGGGTCGGGGACGAGACGGTGCGCTTTCTGCGCGAGGTACGCGATCCCGACCGCCCCTTCTTCTTCATGGTGAACTTCTTCGACCCACACCATCCCTTCGTGGCGCCGGAGGAATACGTGGATCGTTACGATCCCACCATACTGCCGCCACCGATCGGTGGACCAGAGGTGCTGCCCGACCGGCCGCCGATCCTGACCGATGCTCATCGCGCGAGCTACGCGGGGGCGGCACGGGGCTTCGCGGATCACACCGCCCCGGAAATCGAGGGCATCATCGCCGCCTACTACGCGATGGTGACGTTGATCGACGACGAGGTGCGGCGCATCCTGCGCGCGCTGGACGATCTCGGCCTCGCCGGGGAAACGCTGGTCGTGTTCACGAGCGATCACGGGGAGATGCTGGGCGATTATGGATTGTTGCTCAAAGGGCCGATGTTCTACGACGGTGCCGTGCGGGTGCCGCTGATTCTGCGTTGGCCAGGGCGGTTGCCGACCGGCGAGCGTCGGGCCGAGATCGTGGAGTGGATCGACCTTTGTTCAACGTGCCTCGACGCGAGTGACACATCGCCACTCGCCGGTGATCAGGGGCAGAGCCTCCTGCCGCTCGCACGAGGCGAACCCGGCGCCCCGAGCCGGGGCTGGGCGCTGACGGAATATCGTAACAGCGGGCATCCCTATGCCCCTCCCGTCCATGCCACAATGTTGCGCCGGGGCCGGTACAAGCT
>DASYWB010000164.1:0-2043 GCA_035936495.1 Thermomicrobiales bacterium | reverse complement strand
AAGTCGAAGCGAGGAAACCATGATGCTCGCACCTGAGAACGTATCACGAGTCTAGGTCCCAGGCCGCTAATAAGCTACGTGCCATCGACTAGAATCTACGAGGTCTCTTTGGGCGCAGCGCCTATATCTCCCCCGACCCGTGAGGCACGACGCATCGTTCAGGAGCCCAGGGGGTGTCCGCGAAGCGAAAACGACTCGATGGGAGAAAGGGCAGGGCTGGACCACCTTCTCGACTCTCCAGGCGATTACCGGCCCTGGCGCGGGGAAACCTGTCTCTCCAGACATGCCTCACATGAAGGAAAGGTGCGCAAAGAAGTTCGACGGCGCTCGGCGTCGCCAAGGAACCCCGTGCAAACGGCGCCTTGAGCCATCTCTCCGGGGACATCCCAACAGGGCGATCTCGACATGGGCTGGGACCGCGTTGGACCCCGGTGTTGGCCGATGGACGCCTCCACCGCATCGCCATGACCGGTATGATTCTGTATCATCGGACTTAGACGCGGCGCCCAAAGAGAAACCCTTTGTTGGCCCACGCCGAATCGGTCACTCGCGGTGAGAGGGAAGAAGCGTGAAAAGCAAGCTTATGGCCCGCGGGTCGAGAGCAGCGGAACAAGACGCGAGTGTCATCGAAGATGTTGCCAAGAGTGGCGCCGAGGTTATTGACCTGCAATTCAGTGACATTGCTGGGGGCACAAAGGGACTCACCATCCCCGCGGCGTCGCTGGAGGCCGCACTGGCCCGCGGCTATCGTTTCGACGGCTCGGCATTGACCGGCGGTGATCGTCAAGCGGAGCTCGACTTGTACCTCATGCCCGACGTCTCGACGCTGGAGCTCGTGGTACCGGGCAGTGGCGCGCCTCCACGGGCGCGTCTCTATTGCTCGGTCCGGAGACACGATGGACGGCCCTTTCCCGGTGATCCTCGCTCGAATCTCGAGCGGGTCTTGGATGAGGCCGCCGCTGCCGGCTACGACTACCGGATTGGCCTGGAGATCGAGTATTACCTCCTCCGGCGCGTGCCGGCCGACACCGCCGCCACGTTCTCGCCTCCTCGGGACGCGGCCGGCTATTTCGACGTTGGCGCCGACCTGATCGCCGGGACCCGCGACGAGATCGTGACGACGTTGCAAGGGATGGGCGTGGGCGTCGGCGGGGCACATCACGAGACCGGACCGGGCCAGGAAGAGCTCGATCTGCTGCCGACGGGCGGGATCCGGATGGCCGACCAACTGATGACCGTCCGCCAGGTCATCCGTTCCGTCGCGGCTCGCCGGGGACTGCGGGCGACGTTCATGCCCAAACCGCTCCCAGATGCTCCGGGATCGGGCATGCACCTCTTGCAGCACCTCGCCGATTATCCCGCTGGGAACGACCTGATCCGGACGCATGACGGAGACGGTCTCGCGAAGACGGCGCGCCACATGATCGCGGGGCAGCTTGCCCACGCCGCCGCCATCTGCGCGGTCGCCTGTCCGACCGTGAACTCGTACAAGCGATTGAATGCCGGCCACCGGGCGCCGCGGTACGCGCGCTGGGCGCGAGTTGGGGAAGCATCGTTGGTCCGCGTCCCGGCCGGGAGCGAGGACCAGCCGGGTGCGCTCGAGCTGCGTAGCCCGGATGCGATGGCGAACCCCTATCTGGCCGTCGCCGTGGCGGTCGCCTGCGCCTTGGATGGCATCCGGCGGGCCGATACCCCGCCCGATCCTCTGGACGAGAGCCTGGTCGCCTACGACGACAGCGAGCTAGAACGGCTCGGGACACCCCGCCTCCCCGAAAACCTGGGTGACGCCTTGGCCGCCCTCTCCGAGGACGATGTCATTCGCGCAACGCTCGGTGACTACATCTTCGACCAGTTCCTGACCGTGAAGCGCGATGAATGGGCCGAGTATCGCCGCCAAGTGACCCCTTGGGAGCACGAACGCTACGCGGACGCGTGAGGTACAGCCGTCAGCAGTCAGCTTTCAACTATCAACTTTGGCCGTCAGCTTTTCGCGAATGGGAAACGATGTGAGGGATTTTCGGAGCCTTCAGGTAAGGAGAACAG
>DASYWB010000163.1:0-3291 GCA_035936495.1 Thermomicrobiales bacterium | reverse complement strand
AGACCACTTCATACTGGAGCGAGGCGCCACCGGCCGCACGGGTAAGTGGGACCAGCAGTCGTGCTTCCATGTCCTGCTCACGAGCGGCGCTTACCTCCCGGGCGAGCAGGTCCAGGGCACGATCACGGTCGATTGGCTTGATGGCGTACGAGAAGCGTGCGACGTACATGGCTCATTCTCTCCCCGTATATAGGCTGTGCAGCCAACGTTAGAGGCTGTGAAGTCTATTGCCATTCGTCGGATAGCGCGGCGTGTACTCCTTCTGAAGCTTGAGTAGTTGAGCGGTGGTGTAAATCGATATTGTAGCGCACCTGCCGGGAGGCTCAATCATCGCCCGTGATCCGCTCGGGCGCGCGTGGGGCAGGAGTCGGGGTACCACTGGGGGACCGTCCGTTACTTCCGCTGGCGCCTATCAGCGAGGAGAGGAAGTCGATCGGCAAGGGGAAGACGACGGTGGTGTTCTGCTCTGCCCCGATCTCCGTCAGGGTTTGCAGATACCGCAGTTGGATCGTGACCGGGTTCTGGTTGATGACCTCGGCCGCCCGCGCCAACTGCTGGCTGGCCTGGAACTCACCCTCGGCGTGGATCACCTTCGCCCGCTTCTCGCGCTCGGCCTCCGCCTGCCGGGCCATCGCTCGCTGCATGCTCGATGGGAGTTCCAGATCCTTCACCTCGACGATGCTGACCTTCACGCCCCATGGCTCGGTCTGATCGTCGATGATCCGCTGCAGCTCCTGATTGATCTTCTCCCGTTCCGAGAGGAGGTCGTCCAATTCCGATTGCCCCAGCACGCTCCGCAACGTCGTCTGCGCGATCTGGGACGTGGCCCGGATGTAGTCGGCGATGTTGACCGTTGCCGCGTTGGGGTCCAGCACCCGGAAGTAGGCCACCGCGTTGACGCGCACGGTGACGTTATCGCGGGTGATGACCTCCTGCGCGGGGATGTCCATCGTTACGGTGCGCAGATCGACCTTCCGCATCTTCTCGACGAACGGGATGAGGAGGATCAGTCCCGGTCCTCGTGGACCGACAAGCCGGCCGAGCCGGAAGACGACGCCCCGCTCATACTCCTGGACCACCTTGACGGCCGAGAAAAGGACCATCAAGACGAAGACCGCGACCATGATCAATATCAGTCCACCAATTTCCATGGCTTTGGGTTCCTTTCCCTGGCTCACCAGGTGCCGACGGCGAGAAGACGACGATGATCGAGAGTAACAGCAGCTAAAACACCACGAGCTCCTTCCCCATAACCTATGAGCGAGCGCGGAGCACCCGTGGCGCCATGCTCGCTCATCCCGCTTTGCTGGTGGTCGGCTCGCTACTCGTACTCGTCGCCACGGCGCGCGGTTGCTCTCGCGGCGTGCGGTCCGGGTCTGGTCCGGGTTGAATCGCGTTGACCGGCCGCACCGTGGCGACCAGCCCATTGATCGCGGTAATCGTCACCGCCGTGCCGATGGGCAGGTGGACGCCATCTTGGCTATGCGCCTGCCAGAGCTCCCCGTGGACGTAGACCATCCCTTCGGGATCGAGCGCCCGGCGCACGATCCCTTGCTCACCGATGAGCCCACGTTGGCCCGTCGCTGGTTTTCGAAATTGTGTCCTCATCACGGCACCTCCTATGAGGACGAAGAAGATGACCAAGCAGCCGGTCACCGTCCAGATCACGGCCGGCTCGATCTCGTACCCCGGTGGTGCCGAATCGCCAAAGAGGAGATAGGAGCCGATCACGAAGCTGGTCAACCCGCCAATGGTCAGGATGCCGAGCGACGGCACGAAGACATCGACGATCAGGAGGATGATGCCGAAGCCCATCAACAGCACTCCCGTCCAGTTGACCGGCAAGGTGCCCAAACCGAAGAGGCCCAGCAGCAATGCCAGGACGCCGACCACGCCCGGCACCACCGCCCCAGGGTTCGAGATCTCCAAAAAGATCCCGATCGAGCCAAGGCTTAGGAGCAGGTAGGCCACCGTCGGATCGACCAGCAGTTGCAGGAGTTGGTCAAACCAGCCCATCTCGACGTCCTCGGTGACGGCCCCCGCGGTATTGAGCGTGACCGGACCGCTCTCAAGCTGCACGGTTCGCCCGTCGATCTTGTCGAGGAGCGTTGGCACGTCATCGGCAAGGACATCGACCACGCCGAGATCGACCGCCTCGTCGGCGGTGACGTTGACGGCGTCGCGCACCGCCTCCTCCGCCCATTCGGCATTCCTATCCCGTAAGTTGGCGAGGTTGACGATTTGGGCGGCCGCGTCATTCGTCACCTTCTTCGTCATCGTATCGTCGGGGTCATTCTCACCGCTGAGCGAGACGGGCGAAGCCGATCCGATATTCGTCCCGGGCGCCATCGCGGCGACGTGCGCCGCGTAGCTGATGTAGACGCCGGCCGAGGCCGCTCGGGCACCTCGCGGCGCGGTGTAGACGACGACCGGGACTTCGCTCTCCAGGATATCGCGAATGATGTCATCCATCGCCGAGCTGAGTCCGCCTGGGGTATCCATCCGCAGCACGATCGCCTCGGCGCCGTCTTCTTCGGCACGCTCGATAGCCTGACCGATATAGCGGGCCATCACTGGCGTAATCGTCCCGTCCAGCTCGACGATATCGACCCGCGGCCGTGCGCCCTGGGCAAGCACCTCGCCCGTCGCGGGCAACACCATGCCGAGCGTGATCAGGATGAGCATCGCCAGGCGATACGCTGGAAAATCGCTTGGTGTTCCGAATGTATGACCGCCGGGGAAATCCCCGCGAGCACGAGGCGGATTGGACATCGTCGTCTCTCCTATCAAGATGCTCTGTATTATAGGATCCGCGGGGCGCCGGGCACAGTGTTGACGTAACGCTCTCCATCTGCAACGATGGGGTGAGAATCCGCCGCGTTGCAACGAGACGAGCAATGCTATGTCCGGCATGGCGCTCCTTCACCAAGTGAACGAATTACCCATACCACGCACTCCGCTGATTGGACGGGAGCGCGACGCGGCGGCGGTGAGCGAGCTCCTGCGCCGCGATGACGTGCCGCTGGTGACGCTGACGGGTCCCGGCGGGGTCGGTAAGACGCGCCTGGCGCTGTGGGTCGCGGCCAACATGAATCCTGAGTTCGCTGACGGCGTGGCGATTGTCTCGCTCGCTCCGGTCCTGGACCCCGCTCTGGTCTGTTCCACGGTGGCCCAGACGCTCGGCGTATGGGAGAGCGCGGAGGAGGATCTTGCTGGTCGGCTCCAGGCGCTGCTGCAGAACAAACAGATGCTGCTGGTGCTGGACAACTTCGAGCAGGTAGTGGAGGCCGC
>DASYWB010000162.1:0-4535 GCA_035936495.1 Thermomicrobiales bacterium | reverse complement strand
CGGGTCCGCACCCGATTCCTGGTGGCCTCACGGACCACCGCGTGACCGTCCGCCGCCCACGGTGGACAGTGCACGGCCAGCATGGCGTCCGGGTGGGCGACGACCTGGACCCGGAGGGCCGCGTCCGCATCCGCGCCGATCTCGCGGGGACCACCGGGTGAGGTGCCGGGGTCTCGCGATGCCCCGGACGCCACGGCCTGCACCCGTCGCTCACGGAGATCGCGGCACGATCCACGTGGCAGGGCATCACTGTGCCGCACGCTCAACGTTCCTGCAAGCCGCTCTAGCCCGTGATCGGGCGGGCAGGTCTTCGGCCTTCGCCTCGATCAAGGCAACAGCGATAGGATAGCTGTCCGGGGTCACCTTGATGCGCAGGATGTAGTCAATGCGGCCACGGCGAGAGCGTCCATCAAGCGACTCGATTTCTCCGGCGGTCTCTTCGCGGCGGATGCTGATGCGTCGTGGTCGTCCATCTTTGTCTTCGCTGAGCAGTAAGGTCGACACGATCCCCGGGCCGTGCTCGGCGATTGCGGCATGGATGTCGTCCAGCGCCTCGTCTCGGGTAGCATATGTCTCTAAGAGGTTGCCCGAGGCACGATCCCATAGCTCATATGTCGATGTCATCTTCTTGCGCCTGAACTGCAACCACGGATATCAGATATGAGAGCAAGGATTCTGGTTCGCCATAGAGGGTCAGATGGCCTCCATAGCACTGCTCAATGTGAATCAGTGCATCGTCTGGGATATCGAGCTTAGCGATGTGGGACTCCAGGTTGAGACCGAGAGCTTTATACGATAGGAAATCATCCCGGCTCGGAGTGCGATCCTTGAGCACTCGGAACACGATGTGGCCCACTTAGCCCCTCCCATGAGCAGCATAGGCGCTTCAAACCTGGGGGGAAGCTTGATCGCTGATCAGTTGACACCGTGGCTGTGAACGGCACATGTGGCGCATCGTGGCTGTCATGGTATCGGCAAGAATTGGCCATTGATTGGAGACTGGGTGGTGCAACGCATTGTGCCCTTCAAGTTTACGGCGCGGTCGCGCTTGGAGATAAACGTCGCATTCGTGGGCGCACGGACTGATAGCGTGTGCTGCCCTGCTGCCCTTACTCGGACCATGACCTCATCGTCTGTTCACGTGGCGCCTTCATCCCGGGAGCGAGAGGGCTTTAGTGGCCGAGGATACCCTCCTGTTCAGTCCCTTCCTAGCGCTCCCAATCGTCCTTCGTCAGCGCGTACTCGATGTCCCCGTACTCATCACCGGGGATAGGGTCGGGCCACTCCTGGTGGAACGCCCGCACGAACCTGAGCCCCGCCTTCTCCATGACGCGACGGGACGCCACGTTGACCGCCATCGCCTCCGCCACCACTCGCCGCACCCCGAGCTCGGTGAAGCCTTTGCAGATCAGCGCCCGCGACCCTTCAGTGCCGTATCCCTTGCCCCAGGCCGGCTTACGTAGTCGATATCCGAGTTCGGCCTCGTCCAGAGGGCTTCCTTCTTTCGGGCGGAAATGGAACCATCCCAGGAAGTCTCCCGTGGATTTCTCGATCGCCGCCCAGAAGCCGTAGCCCGCGAACCACTCGTAGTAGCGGAGGAACGCGGGCAGAATGTCGTGCTCAATCTCCTCCCGGGGCGTTGCCCTGCCGCCGGTGATGAAGTGCATGACCTCCGGATCACCGTCGAGCTCGACCAGGTGATCGGCATCGTCCATGGTGAATTGGCGAAGCACCAACCGCTCAGTTTCCAAGAAGACCTGCATCCCGCACCCTCCTGATGAGCGTTCGAGTGTACAGTCAGATCAGCATGGTGGTGCAAGCAGGTTGACGTAGCGACGCAACCAGGGCCAATTTCCGCCGCTGTCGCCTCCTTCCGTAGCACGGCCATGCACTCAGTTGGGACCGAGCCAGCTTTGGCTTCGGACTCGCTCAGCCACGGCTATCGCTATGACAGCATGCGGGTTGAGGCGCCCGCGTGATACCGGCGACCAGCACTGGACCCGCGGGCTCAATCGCCGGCGGGCTGGAAGGTGGTCACCTCGGCGGCGGACTGAATGTTGGCGATGACATCACCGGGAACGGCTTCCGAGGGACGGGCCGTGATCGCGTGGACGGCCGCGGGGTCGAGCTTGGGCGTCCGGTCGGCGGTCAGCAGGCCGTTGACCTCCTGTTCCGTATCGGTCAGTTGGGTGTAGCAGAAGCCGGCGATGGTGGGGCAGTCGAGGACAGCAGCGATGATCTCCTCGTACTTGGCCAGGTAGGCCGCCTGGTTATCGACCGTGCCATATCCATGCCATCGCTCGCCGGCAGTTGGCGCGTAGCTGATGCCGCCGAACTCGGTCAGCATCACCGGCTCATCCTCACGGCGCCCCTCCAGGGCGATGCTGCGATAGTGTGGCTGAACCTCACGGAGCGTCCGCTCAATCGCCTCCGGCGTCCCATACCGCTCCCGCAGCGTTTCGCCCTCCAACGCGTAGTCGTGGACGCCCCAGACATCGCTGGCAAGGTGCTCCCAGCCGTCGTTGCCGATCACGGGTCGGGTTGGGTCGAGGGACTTGGTCAGGTGGTACAGGGCGCGGACATAATCGCGCTGGGCGGGGTCACGCTCCAGGTTGGGCACACCCCAGCTCTCGTTGAGGGGAACCCACGTGATGATGCAGGGGTGGTTGTAGTCGCGCCGCACGACGTCGATCCACTCACGAGTGAGACGCTCGACGGCCATCGGGGAGAAGACGTAGGCATTGGCCATTTCGCCCCAGACGAGCAGGCCGAGACGATCGCACCAGTAGAGGAAGCGCGGGTCCTCGACCTTCTGGTGGATGCGGACCCCGTTGAACCCGAGCTCCTTGACCAGCTCGACCTCGCGCCGGAGTGCCTGGCTCGACGGCGCCGCCAGGTGCGACTCGGGCCAGTAGCCTTGCTCCAAAACCAACCGGAGATAATACGGACGCCCATTGAGGAGGAAGCGGCCGCCGGCGGTGCCAACGCCGCGGATTCCAGCGTAGGAAGCGACCCGATCAATGACCTCCTCGCCGTCGGCAAGGATGATCTCGGCATCGACGAGGTTGGGATGACGCGGGGACCAGAGCAGGCGATCCCGGCTCATCGTCAGGGCAGCGGGCTCAAGGGAGATCGCGCGGTGGGTCTCGGCGTGGTGGAGGACGTAGGTATCGTCGGCCAGAGAGGCGCCTCGAAGGGAGAGCCGGACGCGCAACGCGAGGGGGCGCTCCGGAGGCGCGTTGAGGCGAACGTGGAGGCCCAGCAGGCCGCGGTCTAGGTCAGGCGTCCAGCGGAGGTCGGCGACGTAGGTCTGTCCAACCGGCTCGAGCCAGACGGGCTGCCAGATACCGGTCGTGCGGGGATACCAGATCCGGTGGGGCTCGGGCTCCCAGTCCTGCTTACCGCGAGGCTGAGAGAGGTCGGCCGGTTGATCCTCGGCGCGGACGACGACGACCTGCTCGGCATCGCCGGGGAGCAGGACGGAGGTGATATCGGCACTGAATGGCGTCTGGCCGCCCTCGTGTTCGGCCACCATCCGGCCGTTGACCCAGACGCGGGCGCGATAGTCCACAGCGCCGAAGTGGAGGATCAGGCGGCGATCGCGGTCCTGATGCGGGACGGTGAATACACGACGATACCAGACGACGGGATGGAATCCGGGGTCGGCGATCCCGCTGGCACGCGATTCAGGAGGGAAGGGGACGATAATCGTCCGGTTGAAGACGTCGTCGCGCTCGGCCCAGCCTTGGTCGAGGCCAACGTCACCATCATCGTGGCCAAAGCCCCAGTGGCCGGTGAGGTCGGTCCATCGCTCGCGTGCGAGCTGAGGTCTGGGGTGAAGATTGTCGGTTGGCGGCACGCGGTCCTCCTGTTCTCTCATTGTGATGTCCGTCACGTATGAGGCCGGTTTCGGCTACGATGATCGCCCCGTCATCGTCGTGGCAATGCCTGCGGCTCCGTACCGCGCACGATATCGGACCTCGGCAACGATGCGGTCAGCCTCTCAGGGAGGAAGCCTCCGTTTACTCTTGTGCCTATGGAGGTCCACCCACTCTGACATGCTCCTGGGTGACAACCAGGAAGCGGTCGAGCTGATCAACGTGTGTCGTGAGCACATGGTTGATGCGCTCGATCTTGGTCTCAAGGTCAGCGTCGTTATCCAGCCGGAGGAAAATGACCCCGGTATAAGATCGGCCCTAGCGAAAGATGAGCTCGCCGAAATCGCGATCGTCGGTGATGAGGATGCGGTCCTCGCTGGTGGCAACAGCGAGCACGTCGGAGTCCCGCATGCCGTGTGGATGGTCGCGGCCAATTCGCGTTGCGTCGTGGCCCAAGCCATGAAGATATGGAATCAGCCGGGTGTCGGTGCATTGATCGAGTAAGAACCGCACACTTATGCCGTGGCGGCAGCCACGGAACGCTTGCCCCTTTCCTCCACCGCCTCGTACGCGTAGTGGAGCTCCGCCTTCACGTCTTCTATGGTCAATTCTGGATACCCAGCGAAGAGCTCATCTAAATCAGGGTTGCGCGCGAGA
>DASYWB010000161.1:0-7548 GCA_035936495.1 Thermomicrobiales bacterium | reverse complement strand
CGCCGGTGTAGGCTTGGGCTCTCCGCTAATAGCTTTCAGCCGTCAGCTATCAGAGACCTCTCGACACCCGGAGGTTGTTCGCGTTTCCCGGCCTCCGGGATCGTGGGGTGATACGGGCCCCGGTTGACCGCCGGGGCTTCCCGCCCGCATGCAACTGGCGTCCGGAGCAGGAGATGACTGGTAACAAGACAGGGCGGTTCCTCGGAGTGCCCTATGATCGGTGGCCAACATGGGCACGGATCAAGTCTCGGATGTGGAACGCGGAGGATCCGCGAGTGCTGATGCCAAAGGCTTTCGGCTGGGGCTACGACCGCAACCTCCACGCATTGGTACGCCGGATTGGCCTCCTCCGAGGCCGGTAATGCCGATAGAGCACGGATGAGTCCGTGGTATACGCTGTCTCCGTCGGTCATCCCCGGCAATACGTTGTGCAGCCGCCGAGAAGCGCCGACCGAGGAAGATGCGCCTCAATGACCACGAGAAGGGGAGATACCATGCAGGCGATGACCCTACAGACCAACGTCGAACGCGAGAAGGATAGGGCGACGCCTTCACCCACGCCGGCCAAGGTGCCAGAGACGGATCGCGCATTGCCCAGGAAGGCCCCCAAGTCGCCGAAGCCACGCAAGGTAGAGAAGCGCCAACGGGGACGGAAGGGGTAGACGGAGCGGCAAGCGGATCACGGCGACGCCATGGCGCTGCCTTCCGTGGCACGTTCGCTGCTTACGAAACAGCGCCGATGCGGCCATCCAGTTCGACGAAGGGAGGACGTCTATGGATGCGGCAATCAGTGCGATGGGTCTAGAGGCGACGACCGGTGGCCACGGTATCCCAATCGGCACCCCTGTCCACGACGTTCGGGGCGAGAAGATTGGCAGCGTCGCGGACGCGGATCCCTACGAGTTGATCGTGGAGCGAGGTTTCATCCTCGTCCATGACTACCCCGTGAAGCTCTCAGACGTCGACCGGTACGAGGACGGCAAGCTCTATCTCCGGCTGACGAAAGAGGCGGTGCTGGGCCAGCACCCTGGTGGCGGAGACTCGCGGTCCTAGGCGGAGCCCCAAAGGTGAGGGGCTATCCCCATCACACCCCAACATTCAAGAAGAACGAGGAGGCAGGACGTGCTCGATAAGGAGGCGCACCACCAAGACAGTGACGAGGCGACGGAAGAAGCTCTCGAGCGCGGCGAGACCGACGACCGGGCCCAGGGAGAACTGATTGAGCCGACCATGGTCACTACCGACGAACAGGATTCGGGAACGTCTGAGGAAGACTAGGGCGTGTCTCCAACCGCGGCGACGCGTTGATACCGCGCGTCTCACCGTATAGAACGTCCCGAGCGGTGACGTTGCCACATGATCCCGCCGGCAACGAGCAACAGCACCGCCCCGGCGTTCCACGTGAGGTCATAGGGCAGCAGGTTGTCGGTCTCCTCGTGGATCTGATGTAGCCGGAGGATCTTGTGATTCACGGTGCCGTCGAACAGTTGGAATCCGCCGAGTCCAAGCAGGACTCCCGCCCAGAATGGGCGGTCGGTGACGACCGCGGATAGTTGGTGGCGCTCTCGCCAGAGGAGGATTGCGCCGAGGGCGAGCATCGCCAGCGTGAAGAGATGGAGCAGACCATCGGAGACGATCTGCCGGAACTCGGTGGTGTCGTAATAGAAGTGGTGCCATTGGAGCAGTTGATGGAAAACGATCTCGTCAGTCGCCCCTATCGCGCCGATCCCCAGAATTATCCCCGTCCGCAGGGCGGATCGATCCGCCCGCTCTATGGCCTCGGCTGTCGCAGTCTGCGTCGTCGGCATGGCCATACCCCGTCGTCGCGCGTCTACACCTCTCTCGTCGGTTCGGCCGGCACGCAAGACGCGAGCCAGTTGCCAGGGCGCATGCCATGCGCCTGTTCTCCGACCAATCCGTGTCGCCCAAGCCACCCCGCCTCACGGAAGCCCCTCCCCCGATTTCGGAAGAGTGGGTGGGTCCCCGACTGCAGAGAGGGCCAACCACTCCCGATCCCTTGTGTTCCTGGCCGCTCCTGCATACCCTGGTCGGCATCTTGGGAGATCGTCGTCAGTGGAAAGGACCCAGAGACGGCATGCGGTTGCTACAGGTCGGGTTAGGTTCCTGGGGACGTCGATGGGCGGAGCTCGTCGACGCGTCGCCCGGATTCCAGCTCGCGGGCATCATCGATCCCGACCCGAACAGCCGCGCTTGGGCCGCGGAAACGCTCGCCTTGCCCCTCGACGCCGTCTACGAAAGCTTCGACGGTGCGCTCGCCCACGGCGCGTTCGACACGGTGCTGGTCACCACGCCGCCCGAGACGCATCGGGCCGTCACGGAAACCGCCCTCACGGCAGGATGTCACGTCCTGGTCGAAAAACCGCTGGCCACCTCCGTCGCCGACGCCCGCGCGATGGCCGCCGCCGCCGAACGGGCAGAACGCGCGCTCATGGTCAGTCAGAACTACCGCTATACCGCCATGGCCAGGGCCATGCGCGCCACTATCGCGGAGGATCGTATCGGGAGCGTTCTTGCCGTTCGGATCGCCTTCCGCGATACCCGGCAGCTCTTCCCGCGAGGGAATTTCCGTTACTCCATGCGCCATCCCCTCGTCCTCGACATGGCGATCCATCATTTCGACCTGCTTCGCGCGATCACCGGCCGCGAACCCACCTCGGTTGACGCCCGGAGCTGGCGCGTCCCTGACAGTCCCTACGCGCACGATCCCGCCTGCGCCGCGCTCATCACGCTCACCGGCGACGTTACCGCCGTCTACGACGGTGACTGGGCCGCACACGCGCCAGAGACCTCTTGGAACGGCGACTGGGAGATCATTGGGACAACAGGTCGGCTCACCTGGCGGGGAGACGCGATCACCACCCAGTGTTGGGAGGAAGACCCGGTCGCGGTCCCCGCTGCCAATGGCCCTATCGATGGGCGGCTGGGAGTGCTGGCCGAGTTCGCTCGCGCCATCGAGACCGGCCAACCGCCCGAAACGGGCGTACATGACAACCTGAACAGCTTGGCGGTGACGCTCGGGTGCGTCGCGTCCATCGAAGCTGGGTCGCCTGTTGCCATGGAACGGTTCTCGCGCGACGGTACGTCTTCTTAACGGTACGTCTTCTTAATTGAAACGACTGGCCAACGGCCATGACCATGCCGAAAGGTCAGATCGATGCGATTCATTGGAGGCGGCGGTAGGTGCCGTCAGACGGCGACTGGTACCAGGTCGGGCCTGGTCTGGCGGATGACGTCGAGCGAGGCCAGGGAGGCGTCGACCGGAAGCTCGAAGACGATCGGGCCCTGATAGTCCGCTTCCACGAGGCGATCCAGCAGCCGCGTGATGTTGAGGTCGCCTTGGCCGAGTGCTTGATGGTCCTTGCCATAGCCGATTGAACGATCCGGCCCTTGCCAAGGGCCGTCATGCAGATGGATCTCGCCGAGCCGGGGCAGGCATTGCTCCAACGCGTCATAGAGATCGACGGGGCCGGAGAAGCCGACCAGGACATGACCCGTGTCGAGGCACATCGAGACATCCACCTCCTCGGCTAGCTCCAGCGTCATCTCAAAGGGAAACTCGACCGTCTCGACCGCCAATTGGCGGCTGGGCACCCCAGTCTCGGCGATGATCTCACGTAGGCTCTCCGCCGCCTGCTCCTGGAAGAATCCGAGCAGGATCGGCCGTCCCGCCTCCGCAATCGGCAGCCGGGAGAACTCCGAGGCTAGCGCATTGGTCGCGTGCATGACGTACGCTTCCGGCTCCAACGGCGCGGTCGCCTGGATCGTATCGACCAAAGCCTGAACCGATCCCCGCCGTACCCGTTGCAGCGGTGTCGAAGGCTCGACCGACCAGAGCGGTAGGTGGACCGTGTAGCTGATCCCGAGCTCCGCTCGGAGCGCGGCGAGCCGGTCAATGATCTCCGGACCAAACGCTCCGGGAAAGAAGAGGGTGAGATCGCCGCCGAGCTCAATCGGGCTGAACCCCTGTTGTGCCAACGCTCGAACACTCTCGACACGGTCGAAGCCAGCTACCGCGGCGAGTAGCTCTTCAGCCGAAGAACTGTCCCGTAGCTGCTTCGCCAGGGCCATCCCGGACATCTCGGCAATCCCAAATCGCATCACTGCTCCTCGTCTCGTACCTGATACGCTCACGCCGCACCCGATCCCGGCACGCCAAACCCATGGTCCACGGTGGCACCGGACGTGCCCCTACGCAAATGGTGCCACTATTGTGCGTGACATGGACGAGAACGGGGGATGCCGTGCCGGAATGCCAGATCGAAACCCCTCGCCTGGTGCTCATCCCACTCTCGGAACGATTGATCGGACTCGCTCTTGAAGATCGCTCCGCACTGGCGGCGAGCCTCCACGCCGGTATTCCGGCCGCCTGGCCGAACCCCGATTATGCTGAGATCCTGGCCTTCCTCAGGGACCGGTTCCGAGAGGAGCCTGAGCTCGCCCGGTGGAACTTCCTCATGCTCCATCGATCCGAACGATGCGTGATCGGCGAGCTGGGGTGCAAGGACCTTCCCGATCAGGACGGCGCGGTCGAGATCGGCTACGGCGTCATCCCATCGTACCAGGGCCAAGGGTATGCTACCGAGGCAGTTCGCGCTCTGACCGCCTCGCTCTCGATGCGGCCGGACATCCGCTGGATCAGGGCCGAAACCGAGCTCGACAATCCGGCTTCTATCAGGCTCCTCGAAAAGGTCGGATTCCACCGTGCGACGCTGAGTAACGGGCTGATCCAGTGGGAACGAAGCGCGGAACGTGTATAGCCGGCAGGGCTACCTTCGCGTCTCGGCCCACGGCTTGCCATGCGTAATAATGGCTCACCGGCGGCGACGGAGAATGGCCCGCCGGCCGTGACGGAGACACGGAGATGGAGATAAGGAGCGAGGCGTGACGCACTGGGATAGACGAGCAGTGACTGACGACTCGCTCGCCGCCTATTTCCCGAAGCCGAAGGATGAACGCACGGATATTGCCCTCTGCCTCTCTGGTGGTGGCTTTCGTGCCGCGTTGTTTCATTCAGGAGCGATGCGTCGTCTCAACGAGCTTGGCATCCTTTCCCAAGTCACCACCATTTCCAGCGTGTCCGGGGGCAGCATCCTTGCCGCTCACCTTGCCGAGCGTATTCGCGAGTGGCCAGGCCCGGGTGAGGTCATGCCCGATTGGGAAGAGCGGGTTGCAGCACCGCTCCGTGTCATCGTGGGCCAGAACTTCCGCACCGGTCCAGTCCTGCGACGCGTGTTCCCTTGGAACTGGGGCGACTCGAGCACCGGCGTGCGGGCGCTCGCGCGCCGGTACCAAAGAGATGTCACCAGGCTACGGCTCGGCGATCTGCCTGATCATCCCCGATACATCTTCTGTGCGACCGACATGGTCTACGGGCAGTACTGGGTGTTCGAGAAGCAGGGTGTCGGCCGCTTCGACATGGAGCGGGAGCGGCATCCGGATTGGCCGATTGCCCGGGCGGTCGCCGCCTCCTCCTGTTTCCCTCCTATCTTCGCCCCGCTGGCGATCGGTGCCTCACCCGGCGGTGAAGACGAGCACGCGCGCCATGGAAGGCCGCCGCGGACGGTTTCTGACGGCGGCCACCTGACCGACGGCGGTACCTTTGACAATAATGGAGTCGAGGCCGTCTGGGAGAACGCCAAGGCCATCTTTGTCTCCGATGGCGGCGGCACGTTCGATACGCGGTGGCGCGACTTCTGGCTCTGGCGCCTGCGCCGGTATCCCGCTATTATCGACAGCCGCGCCCGCGTGCTGCAGAAGCGCTGGCTTTTCGCGGCATCACGGGCGGGCGTGTTCGACGTGGCCATTTGGGGGCTCGCCGAGCCGGAATGGTGGCGTCACGACCAAGAGTCGGTCACCTCGTATCCGGAAGACCTCATACACGAGGTCATTTCCGAAGTCCGCACCGACCTCGACGCATTCTCCGAAGCGGAATGCAAAGTCCTGGAGAACCACGGGTATCTCATGGCCGGAGCGGCGATCCGTGTGCTTGTGCCGCACGCGATTCGGCACGACTATCCGGAAACCGTTCCCCATCCCGAATGGATGGATCCTGACCGGGTCCGCGCGGCCCTCGCCTATAGCGATGAGCGCACCATTCTCGGCCGACCCTACCGCGGTCTCTCCTGGCTCGACGTCGCGATAGACTAGTGTGTCTCTGTAAATACGGACTGCCGGTGCATGCGCGTTCGGATTGATCTAAGGCGGCGGCCGCACGGGGCAGGAAGCCCTATCATGGCTCCTATGACCGGGATATCCGGGGGATCGCGGGTGGTCCAGTCATCTCGGGCGCGGCCGACTTCGAGCCGGCTTATCTGCTCGATCGGGTGTCTGTCGCTTGGGGGCATAGGGCATCACGGATGGCGCCCAGCAGGTGGTCGAGATCGAACGGTTTGAGCACCACGCGGATGCCCATTTCCGCGAGGTGCGGCTCCAGCTCCTTGACCTGGGCGACAGCCCCCGTGCATAGCACGATCGGAATGGTCTTGGTGGCGGCGTCCATCCGGAGCATCTGCAGGAGCGACCATCCCGCGTCGTCGGTGCTCCACATGTAGTCGAGGACGATAAGGTCCGGCTTCATTGATTTAATCTCGTCGAGGTCCCTGCTCAGGTAGGGCTGGGTCGTGACCCGATAGCCCTCCTCCTCGAGGAGCTCCTGAAAGAGGTCGAGGACTTCTTGGGCGTTGTTCATGGCGAGGATGTGACGCGGGGCGGTGGTGTGATCCGGCATGGCCGGTCCTTCCTGCTGGAGCGACGGCGGACTAAACGGCCGGTAGGGTGCAGCGGCTTCCCGAAAGCCGCGAAACTTGATCCTTGCCACGGTCGGGGGATTAGGGAACAGTTGTCTCATGTGGATTCTTTGCCTATCTTACCAGGCATGCTGGACCGGTGCTACCCTGGGCGGGACGGTTCATGGCGACCGTTCCGTGGCTCCCCGGTTGCATGACGGAAGGCGATACCGTCGAAGATGCGCTCGTCATGGCGCGCGAAGCGATCATGCTCCACGTTGGAGCGCTGGCCGGGGACGGCGTGCCCATTCCCGTTGAACGGTCAGTGCCCCGCCTGGAATGCGTCGAGGTAGACATCGACACCTGGGTGAGCGCCTGAGCACGTGCGTCCGCGACCCACGCGAACCCGCGTGCGATCGGCGGCCGGCGACAAGCCGGCGCCGAGCGCATGTGGCCGAACATGCCGGAGGGCGATTGGGTTAGCCGTTAGGTCGACGAGCTCACGCCGCACTCGTTCCCTGCATTCCGAGACGTTGATCTCCTCTGACCCGCGACCCGATGTGAATGACCGTTCCCTCGTGCTCGATGGTCGTGCCCCCCCGGACACGAGCGCCGTCGATGCTCGGAGTTTGGACGTACTGGCCACGGTTTCGTGACTTCGGGGACAGCTTGGTACGGGATATGCGTGAATAACCTCGTACCACCAGGGCATGTGGCAGGCGCGATTGGAGACTCCAGTTCAACTCTTGGCGAGTTGGTGTACGGATCCCGGACGAGCGAGTCGGCACATGCCCAGAGGTGG
>DASYWB010000160.1:0-1958 GCA_035936495.1 Thermomicrobiales bacterium | reverse complement strand
GGCTTGGGCGACGACGACTTCAAGCGGTACGAGGAGCACCGGCGGCTGATCCGGATCGTCGCAGCCGCACCGTACCGGGAAGTGGTCGCGGAGCATTGGGAGCGGCTCATGCTGCCGCTACTCGGCGGGGTGGTCTGAGCGAAGGACAGCCGGAGTTTGGTACCCTAGCGGCGCTATGGGTAACCACGAGTCGAAGCAGTCACCGGTTCAAGAGCTCCCCGCTGCCGTGGCGCCGCCATTGCCGCTGGACCAAACGGCTGAGCCGATCACCGGGCCGGACCACATCTCGCCGGCAATCATGATCGGGATTTTCGTCATCCTCTTGCTCTGTGTGGCGCTCGCGCTGATCGCTTACCAGCGCGGGTAGCCCCCGTTCCATGGCCGTCACCATAACTGGTAAACTAAACGTAGGCTCGTGAACGCCAAAACGCCCTTCCCGAGGAGGGGTTCTACCGTGAAGACATTCGCCAGGGTGCAGTGGCGCACCGGGCCGCGGCCCCCACGAGGGCGCTTCCCTCTCCTTCCGTTGATCGCCGTGGCCATCTGGCTTGCCGGTCTACTCCCGATGCTGCCGCGCGCCGTAGCCCAATCTCCTGATGGGGCGCCGGTCTACATTGCCGATATCACGGGTGTGATTGACCTTGGGCTGGCGCCGTATCTGCAGCGGGTGTTGGATGAAGCGGCCGAAACCAATTCCCCTGTCATTCTGAACATCGACACGCCCGGTGGCCGGCTCGACGCGGTCCTCCAGATGCAGGATGCGTTGCTCGACAGTGAGGTCCGGACTATCGCGTTCGTGAATCGCACCGCGTTTTCGGCCGGGGCGCTGATCGCGATCTCCGCGGAGGAGATCTACATGGTGCCCGGTGCCGTCATGGGCGCGGCGACGCCTATTGAGGGTGCGACCGGGGAGACCGCCAGCGAAAAGGTGATCTCCGCCGTGCGCAAGACGTTCAAGACCACGGCCGAGGTGCGGGGACGTAATCCTGAGGTCGCGGAGGCGATGGTCGACCCCGAGGTCGCGATCGACGGGCTGGTGGAACGCGGCGAGTTGCTGACGCTGACCGATACCGAGGCGGCGGCCTGGGGATACGCCGATGGGGTGGTCGCCAACCGGGCCGCGCTCCTCGAGGCGACCGGTCTCGCCGGACAGCCCATCGAGGAAACCTCACCGAGTTTGGCCGAATCGATAGTTCGCTTCATTACCAATCCGGTCGTCTCGTCGTTGCTCATCCTCGGCGCGATCCTGCTGATCGTCGGCGATGCGCTCGTCGGCGGCTTCGGGATCGTTGGGGGCGTCGGTTTGGGCATGCTCGCCCTCTTCTTCTTCGGCTACCAGCTCGCGGGCCTCGCGGGGTGGGAAGACCTGGCGCTGATCGTGCTCGGCTTGCTGCTGCTTGGCGTCGAGATCTTCGTCGTGCCGGGGTTCGGGGTGCCGGGCGTGCTCGGCTTGGCGGCCCTGCTGGGCGGGCTGGTGATGACGATGCTGGGGCGGGACATACAGACCTCGGACCAGATCCAGCGGGCCGCGCTTACCGTGGGAGTGTCGCTGGTGCTGGCCATCGTGGCGGTCATCGCCCTCCTGATGTTAGTGCCGCGAAGTCGCCGTGCCGGTGCGCTGGTTCTGCAGGCCGAGCTGGCGGGCCCGTCGGTGCCGGCGGGAACTCCCTTCACGCGATCATCCCCGGGGAAACGGAGCACCTGGCTGGGCCGGTTATTCGGTGGGGGGGAGGATCTGGAGCAGTCTAGCGATCACGTGGCGTGGCCCCGAGAGACGACGCCAGTGACGCTGCTCGGCAAGCGAGGGACCGCGCTGTCGGACCTTCGCCCGGGTGGGATTGCCGATATCGACGGTCAACGGGTCGACGTCGTCAGCGAGGGCGGCTACATACGCTCTGGTGAGGCGATCGAGGTCGTCGCCGACGAGCGATACCGGCGCGTGGTGCGCCGGGTCAAGG
>DASYWB010000159.1:0-3456 GCA_035936495.1 Thermomicrobiales bacterium | reverse complement strand
GTCTGGAACGGCGGGTGAGCGAAGTGGAGCATATAGTACAGTACGTAATCCCAGCATCCACCCTCAGCAACGACCTGTTTGCCTCCGTGCCGGACCCATCCGACAGGGTCCTGCTCCAGACCGCGCTCGACAGTGAAGCGTATGTCCTCTTGACGCTAGACCAGCGCCATTTGCCTCATGGCGCGGTCATCGCGGGCATTCAATGCTGGCACCCCGATGCCTTCCTCACGTTGTTTTATCAGCAGAATCCTCACGCTTACAGACGTGTGGTCCAATTCGTCCGTACGGCGGGTCCGATTCTCAGAACGCCACTCCATTAATGGTCTGCACCGGCATTTCCCCTTTTCATCAACGTCACGACTTAAATCCGCGCGAAGACCGCGCAGGCGTTTTGGCCACCGAAGCCGAAGCCGTTGGCGACGGCGATGTTAACCGGCATCTCCCGGTAGACGTTGGGGACGTAGTCCAGGTCGCAGGCCGGGTCGGGGTCGGTCAGGTTGATGGTCGGCGGCACCTTGTTGTCGCGGATCGCCAGCACGCAGGCGAGGGAGGAGACGGCCCCGGCCGCACCGAGCAAATGGCCGAGCATCGACTTATTGGCCGAGATCGCCAGCTCGTAGGCATGGTCGCCGAAGACCAGCTTCAGGGCTTCCGTCTCGGCAATGTCGCCAATCATCGTCGAGGTGGCGTGGGCGGCCACGTAGTCGACCGCGTCGGGATGCACTTCGGCGCGTTTGAGGGCGCGGCGCATTGCCAAGGCGGCGCCCGTGCCACCTGGTTCAGGCGCGGTGAGGTGGAAGGCGTCGGCGGTGTAGGCGCCGCCGTGGACCTGACAAATCACATGGGCCCCGCGGCGAGCAGCATGTTCCTCCGACTCCAGGACCATAACGGCCGCACCCTCGGAGAAGACGAATCCGGTCCGTCCCAAGTCGAACGGGCGGCTAGCCTCCGCTGGTGCGTCGTTACGCCGTGAGAGCGCGCCCATGTGAGACAGGCTGGTCAGCGCCACTGGGGTCAGGGCCGCCTCGGTGCCGCCGGTGATGACGACGTCGACCTCGCCGCGCTCAATCATATGCACGGCATCGACGAACGCCTGAACTCCCGCCGCGCAGGCCGCGACCGACGTCATCACGGGGCCCCGGATCCCGAGCTGGATCGAGACCTGGCAGCTCGCCATATTCGGGGCAAAGATCGGGATGAGAAACGGTCCGACTCGCCCCGGCCCTTTCTCGGTCATGTTGCGGACTTCCGACTCGATGCTCGGCACCCCGCCACCGCCGGTGTTGAGCACGACGCCGACGTTCTCACGATTCTCGTCGGTGATCTCTAAGCTGGCGTTCTCCAACGCCTCCCTGGCGGCGGCAACGCCGAACTGAGCGAAGCGATCCATCCGGCGCGCCGCCTTCGGGTCCATGTGGTCTTTCGGAACGAAATCGGGAACTTCGCCGGCGATCTTGACTTCGAGATCGCTCGCATCGAAGTGTTCGATGCAGCGGATACCCGAGCGGCCCGCCGTCAGCCCTTCCCAATACGTCTCCGCGCCGATGCCGAGCGGCGTGACCGCCCCAACCCCCGTCACAACCACCCGCGTCACCGACGAACTCCCTCTTTTCCGCGTGTGCCAGATCTCCCCGGCCTACCGAGATGCGCCGATCCGGCAGGCCGTCCCGGGGAAACAGCGCGAGAGGCACGGAAGCCCATGCTCCCACTCGGACCTTCATGTGCAAATGAGTGTAAGGGACGCACCGGCACGCCGCCCAACCCCGCGTGGGCGAGAACAGGATACCGCTACTGATTAGGTCGCTTGGATGTCGCCCCCGGCAGCCCGAGATCGAGATCACCGACGCCGAGCGTCTCGGACTCACGGCTGATCCGCTTGATCAAGCCGGAGAGCACTTGACCCGGACCAACATCGACAAAGGTTCGTGTCCCGCCCCCGACCATCTCCCTCACCGACCGGGTCCAGTTGACCGGGCGTTCCATCTGGTGGGAGAGCTCCTGGCGGACCTCATCGGCCGTGGTCAGCACCTGGCCGGTGATATTCGCCACCAGCGGTATCTGTGGCGCCTTGAGCGGGGTCTTCGCGACGAGCTCTCCAAGCTGGGCGGATGCCCGGCTCATTAGGGGCGAGTGAGAGGCAATGCTGACGCCGAGGCGCGCTACCCGCTTGGCACCCCGCTCCTTGGCCAGCTCCATCGCTCGCAGGAGCGCTTGGACTTCGCCGGAGATCACCGTCTGGCCGGGACAGTTGGCGTTGGCGACGGTGATGATGCCCTCGCGTGCCGCTTCCTCGCAGACCGCCGCCAGCGTGGCGTCATCCAGCCCGATGACCGCGGCCATCCCGCCTGGCTGTTCCTGGCCCGCTTCCTTCATCAAACGCCCGCGCTCGCGCACGAGCCGCAGCGCGGAGGCGAAGTCGAGCGAGCCACCGGCGACGAGCGCGGTGAACTCACCCAAGGAATGCCCGGCCACCATTGAAGGCGTAATCTTCCTGCTCAGGATGTGCGCCCGCTCGCGGATGGCTTCGAGCGACGCCGTGCTGACGGTGAGGATGGCGGGTTGGGCGTTGAGCGTATCCTCGAGCTCATCCTCGGGACCCTCGAAGCAGAGCCGGGTGAGCGGGATACCGAGGATCTGATCGGCCTGCTCAAAGATGGCACGTGCCGCCGCCGAGACCTCGTAGAGCCCCCGGCCCATGCCGACGAACTGGCTCCCCTGGCCAGGAAAGACCATCGCGATGCCGGTCCCGTCGAGCTGGTGTGGTTCCATCGCCTGTTCCTTGTTAGGGGGTGCTAGCACGAGTTGACGAACGCGACGCATACCTGGGCTGATACCTATTAATGCATCTCCGGTACCCACAGAATCCCTCGACAATCATAGCATGAGCCTGCTTAATAATCATCGCTAGCGTAGATCGCGGCGAGCCGTGAACGGCGCTCGGGGTGCGTGAGGATATCGGTCGAGTCCACAAACTGGTCGATGGAGCCGATGCGCGGGGGAAAGGCGTGGATGTCCTCATCCGTGATCGTGACCTGGATCGCCTCGGCGAAACGCTCCGCGTGCAGCACATGGTACGGCCGTTGGTGGTAGGGACGGAGCTCCGGCGATATGGGTCCGGTGATCGCGAGCGCGTTGTGGGCGATGGCGAGGTATTCGTAAGCGGCGCCGAGCTGGGCTTCGCGCTCACGCCAGGACCGCGACGCCAACGCCTCCGTCAGTGACGGTCCCACGTCGGCGGCCGCATCCAACTTCGCGAACGCGCTGCCGAACCACTTCTCATACGGCGCGTAGGTGCGCTCCATCAGGAACGCGAGCCGCATGAGGTCCCGTACGAGCATGCCCGCCACCATCGACGAACCGAGCTCATCGCCGGACTCTCCGGCGCGGCCGACAAACGCCTCCTTCTGGGAAACGCGTTGCCATTGGGCCGCGAGCATGTATCGCCAGATCGCGTCA
>DASYWB010000158.1:0-4526 GCA_035936495.1 Thermomicrobiales bacterium | reverse complement strand
CCTGGCTCAAGAACGCGGAGAGCGCGGTCAGGAAGATCAAGAGCGGGATCACCGCGAAGAGGAGGTGATAGGCGACCTCGGCCGCCAAGCCCTGGAGGTCATCTTGGTTAAATTCTTTGAAGACCGCCTTTGCGAACGACTTCGGCTCGATATCGCCACCCTGCATACCGTCGCCTACCCTTCATCCCATCTATTATTATCGTGCGTCATGGTCACGGGATGACGCGGTCCGCTGGGCATCATCCGATACCAGTCGCCCGTCGATCCACCACACGCCGCTGAGCCTCGCAACCCGTGTACCACCTGTGGTCGGGCGTATATTATTGACATAACTCCGGAGGATATTCCGGTCTAAGATATCGACGTGGCGACCATGGCCAGGTGCTAGGGTTAACGCCGGATCATGGCCATGCTGGGCGGGGTGGGGTACGCGTCAGGAGAGCGATGGATGCGCTCCGTGGGAAGATATAGACTCGATACATGGGACGATGCGGCGGAGACGACGCTGCACGCCAGCGCCGGCTCTATGGACGACGTGTTCGCAACCGCGTTGACCGCGTTGCTCCTCATCGCGCGGGGGGAGGGCGGCGACGGGGAAGTCGCGGCCGAGCCGGAGTCCTCCATCGCCGTCCCGATCCGCGGGCAGGGTGGCGACTACGCGGCGCTTTTCACCGAGCTGGCGGGCGACCTCCTCGCGCAATTGGACGCCAACGGCAGCGGACTGGGATTCGTGCGGCTGGATGGCCTGCTGGAGACCGACACCGGCTACTCCGCCTGGGGCTACGCCCTGGGTGCCGAACGAGGCCCCAAACCCGTCCTCGGCCTCAACCTGATCGGCATTCCCACCATCAGTCACGGCGGGGACCGGACCTCGCTGTCCGTCCGTCTCCGCCAGTCCACCTGATCAACCTCGTCGCACCAGAGACGGTGACCATGGCCAGGATCCCGCTCAGCATCTGCCTCACCGGCGATAAGGCTGCGCTGCGCTTGGTGTTGGAGCCCGCCACCGGACCGGTCCAGCGACATTCAGCCACCGGTATCGTCGACGTCGGTGAGGGCGGACGCCTGCTCAGCATCGAAGTGGAGATGGCGCGCGGAACCGATCCCCTGTTTATTGACATCGATCCACCGTCCGGCACCTTGAGCCGCACCGCGGTGGCTAGCATCACGGTCGAGACCGGAATCGCCGGCACCGTCAGTGCGATCACGCTCCCACGCCGCGGCCACGGCTACGAGATCACCTATCCGAGCGGCAACCAGTGATGGGTCCGCCCCCGGCTCGGGGAGCTGGAGAGAGGGTAGACGGCAAGACGGCGAGACGGCAAGAACGATTGCAGGGGTGAACGGCTGTTCAGCCAATCTCTGGCCGCCTTGATTCGATTTCGCCGCTCGATGTCGAGTCAATGCAGCCTGTGGTCGCCGTCCCTTGTCCCGAAAGCTGGCTCCTCCGCCGTTCCCTCACCGGCGTTGTCCTCAGCATCCTCGAACGGCTCATCGGCCCCGGCCTCGAAGTCCGCGAGGATTTCCCGCGCTTCCTCCGCCTGCGACTCCAACACGTACAGCTCGTGCTCGAGGTTCGCGGCCGATCCCCAGCCGCCAAATCCCGGACCGCCCGGTTTGAGCATGACCCGGATTCCCTCGTCGGCCAGCATCTGACGACAGAGCTGAGCGAGCGGCTCATTCGGGATCCGGGTCAGCAGCACGATCGGCTGCCTTGTATCACGCGGCGGCCGCTCCTCCGGGGGTGGCAGCTCGACGACAAGACGCCGTCCACAGTCGGGACAGACATCCACCCAATCCTCGAACTCACCATGGCCAGCCGGACAGAAAAGACTCATTGGCGCTCCTCCTCATGCCGCGAGTGTAGCAGTCTCGCATCCACCGGGGTGGACCGCCGGCCAGTTGGCACGGGCCGTGCTCTTAGGCACGCCGGTGGAGCCGCCCCGCGCGTCCGAAGACGATGTTCAACAAGAAGATAAGGGCAGAGATCGCATGACTGTGAGAGATGACGCGTCGGTAGCTCCTGATCCGGTCCTGATTACTGATCCGGCGGCCTCGGCCAAGGCGGCTGGACTACGCTATGTGCATGACGACCGCCCTGGTATCACCCGCAAGCGGGCCGGTAAAGGGTTCAGCTACATCACCCCCGACGGCAAACGGATCCAGGATAAGGCCGAGCGCACCCGGATCGAGGCGCTCGCCATTCCGCCGGCATGGACGGATGTCTGGATCTGTCCCGACCCACGGGGCCACATCCAAGCCACGGGCCGCGATATCAAGGGACGAAAGCAGTACCGCTACCATCCAAAGTGGCGCGAAGTCCGCGATGAGACCAAGTACAACCGGCTGATGGCGTTCGGCCAGGCCCTGCCACTCATCCGTGAACGCACCGAGCAGGACCTCCGGCGGCACGGGTTGCCACGCGAGAAAGTCTTGGCCACGGTCATCCGGCTGCTGGAGACGACGCTGATCCGGGTCGGCAACGAGGAATACGCCCGCACCAACGAGTCCTTCGGGTTGACCACCATGCATGACGAGCATGTCGATGTTACCAGCACGGGGATGCGCTTCCACTTCCGAGGAAAGGGCGGCATCGAGCACGCGGTGCGGCTAACCGACCGCCGCCTCGCGGGCATCGTCCGCCGCTGCCAGGAGCTTCCCGGCCAGGAGCTCTTTCAGTACCTCGACGACGACGGCGAGCAGCGGACGGTTGACTCCGCGGACATCAATGCGTATCTCCAAGAGATCACTGGCCAAGACTTTACCGCCAAGGACTTCCGGACCTGGGCCGGGACGGTACTGGCCGCCCAAGCTCTCCAGGAGCTCGGCGAGGTCGCCACGGACTCCGAAGCCAAGCAGAACATCCTGCGCGCCATCGAGGCGGTCGCCGCGCGACTTGGCAACACACGAACGATCTGCCGCAAGTGTTACGTCCATCCCATCGTGTTGGAGACCTATGCCGACGGCACGATGCTGGAAACCGTCAAACAGCGGGCGGAGGACGAACTAGCAGGATCTCTATCCGGCCTCCCGCCGGAGGAGGCGGCCGTCCTCGCGCTGCTCCAGCGACGCCTTCAGATCGGCCATGGCGCCAGTGCTGCTTGAGGTTACCCATCCTCATCATCGCCGGGATGCTAGAGCATGAGTCACGCGGTCACACTGGTGGGGGCCGCGGCCAGAGGGGTGATGTCCCCATTCATCCTCCGTGGCGATCATTCTCCTCGACCCGGTCGATGCGCCCACCGCCAAGGAGCCGAAGCGTGACCGCCGGGCTTGGGGCTGCGGCAACTGGCATACTGGCATAGGTGTAGATAGCCTTCTCCACGCTGTGCGGGTTATGGACTTAGGTGAATCCCTTGACCATTAAGACAACACCGCGAGCCATCGGAGTGGAGCCGGACAGCGATCTCGCTCGCATTCTTGACGATATGCATGGGCAGGGAGTGATCCTCGTCAAGGACGGCGTTCGCTTTCGCGTCGAACCCGTCGAGAGTGACGATATCTGGGCAGATTACGATCCCGAGAAGGTGCGGGAGAGCATGGATGCGGCGGCAGGTAGCTGGAGCGACGTTGACACTGAGCGGATCAAGGAATCCATCTATGCCGCACGCAACGCCGGCACGCGTCCACCCGATCGACCGTGAGCGTTCTCGTCGACAGCGATCTCATCATTGATGGTTTGAAAAACATTCCCGCTGTCCTGACTCTCCTTCAGGGTACAGCCTCTGATGGTATGGCCGTGAGCACCATCACGCTTGCGGAAGTTTATGAAGGAGCCTTCAACACGGAGTATCCAGCGAGACACATCGCGGATGCCCGCCGGTTCCTTGAGCGGTATGTGACTCTCGACGCCACTGACCCGGTCTCCGAAATCTTCGCGGGCATCCGGGCCGATTTGCGGCGGCAGGGGAACCTGATTCCGGATATGGATTTGCTGATCGCTGCCACCGCGCTCACCTTCGACCTGGCTCCGCTCACCCACAACGACCGCCACTTCTCGCGTGTGCCGGGCCTCCGGCTGCATCAGCCAGCATCGTAGTACAGCCCGCTGCAAACACGCCATGAGTTCCGCCAGGCGAAGAGGAAGACATTCTGAAAGTCGTCGTCGGCATCGGCCTCGGAGAGGCCTCCCGGCGGAGGATGCTATAGACGAGCCGGCCGTAACGACGAACCAGCTCGTCCCATGCCCATTGTTCACCGTCGAGACACACGTGCACGAGCTGCTTGTCGCCGCATTCGTGGCGTTCTTGCTCCCGATCACGCGTCAACGGTTGCCCCATCACGTACGCCCCATCATCGATATTCGCGCGTCCACATCCCATGCTACCCCTGCCGTCGCCGCAGTTGCCAGAAAACCAAGGCGTACGCCAGCACACCCCAGGCCACGATCACCATCACGCCGAGGAGCTGGCCCTCGAAGAGCTGGGTGCCTTGCAGCGCATTGAGCGCCAGGCGCATCGTCTGGCTGGTCGGGAAGAGCCGCAGCGCCAAATCAACCAGGTCCGGCACGGGGAATCCGACGGCAA
>DASYWB010000157.1:0-4532 GCA_035936495.1 Thermomicrobiales bacterium | reverse complement strand
TATCGGCGGACACACGTCTCGGGGTGCATCATGGACAGGGCTCCTCGCGAGAGAGATGGATAACGTACCCCTACCCAACGGCCCCGTGACCTTCCGGACCATGCACACCAAGCGTTGGAAGCACCGCGCGACGGCCAAACTGGCTCGATCCGAAAGCTTTCCGGCAGATTCGGTTCATCCCATCGGCTAGCACATCGGTCGGAAAAATAATGTGGACGCGAGTGATAGACGTGCCTGACATGATGACCTCTGCCTTCGGGACTCCAAGAGACACGATCTTATGTGAAGACACTACCGCACTTTTCGCCGCGCGATGAAGCATCTCATGGCTACAATCACCCCTGTGATCTTGAACGGTCGGCCTATGCGTTGGATCGGTGATGACCCCCACCAGGCTCATGGCTCAATCCACTGCGATGCGCACCACCCCCTCGGCGCTGGCACGCTACCACGAGGCGGTGGCACGCACTGACGCGCTGATCGAACGGGCGAACACCCCCGAGGGGAAGAGCCCCCGGGAGATTCGAGACCGCGCCGTGCTGCGCATGGAGCGCGTCCGCCGGTTTCTTGATCTGCTGGGGAATCCGCATCGTGGCTATCCGATCGTCCACGTCGGGGGAACCTCCGGCAAGGGCTCGACCAGCACCGCCATTGCCGCGATCCTAACCGCCGCCGGTTACCGGACTGGGCTCCATACCTCTCCCTACCTGCAAGCGGCAAGCGAGAAACTCCAGATCGATGGACGATTGATCGGTCCCGATGATTTCGCCGATCTCGTCGATACTGCCATGCGAGCGCACGAGCGCTGGCAGGCGGCAGGCGGCGAACGATTGACCTACGGCGAGATCTGGATCGCCCTGCTGGCGCTCTCCTTCACACGGGAACGCGTTGACGTGGCCGTGATCGAGGTCGGTGCCGGCGGGCGGTTCGATCTGACCAACGTCGTCCAGCCCACGGTCAGCGTGGTGACAACAGTCGGGCTGGATCACACCGTCACGCTTGGTGGCACGATTCCGGAGATCGCCTGGCACAAGGCCGGGATCATCAAAGCGGGCGCACCGGCGGTGACCGCCGTCAGTGACGCGTCGGCGCTAAAGATCATCCAAGCCGAGGCGAACAGGGCCGGCGTGCCGCTGATCCACGTCGCGGCCGGGGAGACGTTCGAGACGCTGCCCCCCGCTGGCGGACGGACTCGATGGCGAGAGCGACGACGCGGCGCGGAGCCCGGGCCGGTGTTGACCGCGCCACCGGGTGGCTACCAATCGGTCAACGCGGCAACGGCTGTCGCGGCAATCCGGGCTTTGCCATCCGATATCTTGCGAGTGCCCGAGGATGCCATCGCCCGCGGTTTGGCGACGACGCGGATCCCCGGGCGCTTCGAGACCGTTCAAGAGCATCCGCGCGTCATCCTCGATGGCGCGCACAATCCGGAGAAGGTCGCGGCGCTGGTGACGGACCTGTCCGCGCGATCCGACCTGACCGGCAAGCGGCTGATCGTCGTCGTGGGCGTGGTTGAGGCGAAACAGCACGCGGAGATGGTCGGCCTCCTCGTACCCTATGCCGATTCACTGGTCGTGACGCTGGCAAAGGTGCTCGCCAAACCGGGGACCGATGCCAGTGTCTTGGCAGACGAGGCACGGGCCGCCGGTTTCACCGGGCCGCTGGCCGTTGAATCAGATGCAAAGGCGGCATTGGACGTGGCCTTGCGCTGGGCTGAGCATGCCCCTGAGAGCGTGATCCTCGTCACCGGTTCGCTCTACCTCGTCGGGAACGTCCGGAGTCGCTGGTATCCGGATGATGCGATTGTCCTGCAGAGAACACCCTGGCCGACTGGCTGAGGCGGCAAGTGGGACGAAGAGACGGCGCTCGGCATCCCAGGCCTTGTGCAAGGAGGAATTGGCCCCGCGGTAGGCGGTCAATTCCGTCCCGGCGCTAAGGAGGCAGACGGAGAACCATTTAGGAGGGCGGGATGATGCCGAGGTCTTTGCAAATCTTCCGGACCAGGACATTGGCAATTTCAGTATGGCGGGGAATGGCGCTCGTTCGGCGCTCCAGCGGATGATGATACATGGCGTGCTTCTCGCCTTCCCAGAGGAGCTCGCAACCATGCGCTTTCAGGTGCTTCAAGAGGGTGTGGCGCTTCACGCCACGGCGATCCAGAGTGCTTCACGGATGACGGTATGCCCTTCCGCGTCGCGGCGCGCGAGCTGGCGATTCGCCTCGATGATGAGTTGGGCGGCTTCACGCAGGTTCTCGCGGGCTTCATCAAGGGTATGTCCTTGCGTATTCGCGCCCGGAAGCTCTTCGACGTAGCCGACCCACCAATCGCCATCCTGCTCGAAGACCGCAGTGAAATGCTCCATCATGGCCCCCCTTCCCGTCCGGCCGATGAGGCCGTCCCTCATTGCCGTGCCACTTTCCATGGTACGACGGTTTGCGGGTGCCGGGTAGGCTAGCGCCGCATGGGCAGAGACCGTGCCGTGCGTTGAGTTACCAACGATGAGATAGTAGTCCCCGCGGGAGGATAGTAGCGGGAGGTTAGTAGTGGAGCGTGCGATGGAGCTCAATGGCCCGATCCGCGTCAACAACGATCGGCGCTATCTTGAGCATGCCGATGGTACGCCGTTCTTCTACCTGGCCGATACGGCGTGGGCACTCTTTCAGCGACTCGATCGGGGCGAGGCCGCGCGCTATCTCCAGGACCGGGCGGACAAGGGCTTCACCGTGATCCAGGCCACCGCGGTCTCCGAGTTCGACGGGCTGAGCGTGCCCAATCCGGATGGCGAGGTGCCCTTCATCGACGCTGACCCGGCGCGGCCCAAGGATGCCTATTTCCAGCACGTCGACGCGGTGATCGACCAGGCGGCCGCGGTCGGGCTCCGGATGGGACTGCTGCCCACCTGGGGTGATAAGGTCGGCCCGGCCCTCTGGGGCAGCGAGCCGGAGGTCTTTACGCCGGAGAACGCGCGCATTTACGGCAGGTTTCTAGGAGACCGCTATCGTGACCGCCCGGTGATCTGGGTCCTCGGCGGTGACCGCAATCCGACCGAGCCGCGCTATCTGGAGACCTGGCGAGCGATGGCCGAAGGCATTACCGAGGGGGATGGCGGTCGCCACCTGAAGACCTTTCACCCGCAGGGCCGGAGCAGCTCGTCGGCGTTCGTCCACGACGAGCCCTGGTTGGACTTCAACATGATCCAGTCCGGCCATCACGGGCGCGACGCCGACAACGGCGCGATGGTCGCCGCCGACTATGCCCGCGAGCCGGCGAAACCGACGCTGGATGGTGAGCCCTGCTACGAGGATCACCCGGTGAATTGGAAGCCGGAACTGGGCTATTTCGAGGCATGGGATGTCCGCAAAGCCGCCTACCGGGCGCTCTTCTCGGGAGCTTGCGGACACACCTACGGCGCCAATGCGATCTTCCAGTTCTGGAAAGGCGATGCGCCGGACCCGAAGTTCAAGGCTCGCCGGACGTGGGAGGAGGCACTCTCCCTCCCCGGCGCTAGCCAGTTGCGCCACGCCCGGGTGCTGCTGGAATCGCGCTCGTTCGCCGGCCGCGCACCCGATTCGTCACTGGTCGCGCCGGATACGCATGAGGGAACAGACCGGGCCTACGCGCTGCGCGGCGAAGGTCACGCGTTCATCTATATCCCAAGCGGCCGGGCCGTCGTGGTCGATCCCGCTTCCCTTGATGCCGGGGAGATCGTCGCCACTTGGTACGACCCCAGAACTGGTACCTCGACGGAAGCGGGTCGTGTTCCGCCCGATCACGTCTTCACCATCAAGCCCCCGACCCGCGGCCCCGGCGAGGATTGGGCGCTGATGCTGGACGGGATCTAAGCGGCCGCGTTGCGGAAACGCCCGTGGGACGTATGATGCCACCATCGTCTCCGGAGCCGACAACGACCGCGTGTGCAAGAAAGGTCATGACATTCCGATGCCCGGACCTAAGATCACGTTTGTCGGTGCGGGAAGCACCGTCTTCGCCAAGAACCTGATCGGCGATATCCTCTCCTATCCTGAGCTTGCGGACAGCGAGCTCTGCCTCTTCGACATCGACGAGGAACGTCTGGCTACCTCCGAGATCGTGGCCAAGAAGGTCGCGCGGACGTTCGGCGCCAAGGCCACCGTGGGCACCACGACCGACCGGCGGCAGGCGCTCGATGGTGCCGACTACGTCCTCTGCATGATCCAGGTCGCCGGCTACAGACCGGGCACCGTGACCGACTTCGAGATCCCGAAGCAATACGGCCTGCGTCAGACTATCGCCGATACCCTCGGCATCGGCGGCATCATGCGCGGCCTGCGGACCATTCCCGTGATGCTCGACATCGCGCGCGACATGGAGCAGGTCTGCCCGGACGCGCTCTTCCTTAACTACGTCAATCCGATGGCGATGCTCTGCTGGGCCGTTGGGCGGGCGACGACGATCAAGACCGTCGGGCTCTGCCATAGTGTCCAGGGCACCGCCCGCGAGCTGGCCAACGATCTCGGCGTGCCACTCACGGAGATCGACTACCGCTGCGCCG
>DASYWB010000156.1:0-4452 GCA_035936495.1 Thermomicrobiales bacterium | reverse complement strand
GTCCCAGGCTGCCTGCAAGAACGGATAGACGGAAAAGATCAGCAGGAGGACTGCCGCCGGTAGGACCAGCAGCAAGGCCAGCGTCCGATCGGTCATTCCCGACGGTCGTACCCGCTCATCAACGTGTCGCGTTGTTGCCATGGTTCACCCTCGATCGGTCGATGGTTGGCAGAGATGGCTGAGACCACACCGCGGTTGTCTTAACCTTTGAGCGCCCCTTCACCCATTCCGCTGACGAGTTGGCGTTGAACGACGATAAACAGCGCGATGACGGGCACGACCACGAGGACCGAACCGGCCATCAACAGCCCCCACGAGTAAACGCCAGTTTGGTCGAGCAGCCGCGTCAAGCCGGGGCTGAGTGTCGTCTTGTCCGGTGATGTCATCAGGGTGGAGGCAAAGAGGTACTCGCTCCAGGCCGCGTTGAAGGTGAAGACTCCGGTCGAGATGACTCCCGGCACGGCCTGCGGGACGACGACGTGGCGAAAGGCCTGGAAGCGGGTCGCGCCATCGACCATTGCCGCCTGCTCGAGGTCGATGGCGATCCCATTGATATACGAGCGCAGGATCCAGAGCGCGAAGGGCAGCAGGGTGGCCGTGTAGAGGAGGATCAGCGCCACGAGGTTATTTGCCAATCCGAGATTGGACACGATCCGCGCGATCGGCACCAGGAGCAAGATCGGCGGCACCATATAGGCAAAGAGCGAGATCTCGCCAAGGCCACGCAGAAACCGGAAGGTAAACCGGCTCAGTGCATAGGCGGCGGTCAAGCCGACTGCCAGGGTGGCGATCGTGGTCGTGCTCGCTACCAACGCGCTGTTGCGCAAGTAGACGCCGAAGTCGGAGATCGAGAAGAGATTGCGGTAGTGCTGGAGCGTCACCGACTCCGGCATGACCGTCGGCGGGTAGGCAATGATCTCCTGATCCGGTTTGAGCGACGAGAGGACCATCCAGACCAATGGCGCAATCATGCCGGCGACGATGAGGATGAGTAGCGCGTACTGTCCTACGCGCGCCGGGCTCAGCATCTGATGCCGCCTGCCGCGCGCCCGGTCCGATGATCTTGTGCTCGGTGGGCGTTGGCTTGATATGTGAATGCGTTTGGAGGCCTGATCAGGCATAGATGAGCAGCATGTCTCCCTCGCGCTCGGGTCATTGACCTCAGTGACCGGCAGAGAACCGGTGTCATGGCAAGGAAAGCGGGAGGCAGGCCGATGAGGCCTGCCTCTCAACGGACCTCCGACGTCGCGCTATCCCGCGCTCGGGGTGGCGTCCGGCTCCCAGTCCGGATTCTCCTGCTTCCATTGCTCGGCGGCGGCCCCCATCTGCTCCGAGGCGGCGGTCCAGGCTTGTTCCGGATCGGTGCCGTTGATCAGGATCTCCTGGAACATCGTCCCGTCGATCGGTGGGCTCCCCCAGATCTGCGAGGCCCAAGGACAGAGGTTGCTGAGCCGGCCGAGGTACTGACCCCCCGAGACCGATCCCATGCTGAGGATGGGACTCATCGCACCCGGCACCATCTCGCTTAGGGCGATGACCCAATCACCGTGCCGGGTCATGAATTCGGACTCGTAGCTGGGGATCAGATCGCGGACGGATTGCAACGGCGGCAACAGGTGGCCCGGCACCGTCATCGCGAAGTCGAGCGAGCGCTCCCCGGTTGTCATGAACTCCAAGAAGGCCAGCGCCTCCTCGGGGTACGCCGTCTCCGCATGGACCGAGTAGTGATTCGTTCCACCGAAGAGCAGCTCTCTGGTCATGAACGGCCCGGCCGGAACCGGCACGACGGTCGTGACCTCGGCGATCTCCGGATTCTGCTCCGCCAGGTTCACGCCGAGCCGGCCTGGGAACGTGCCCATCGCCGCCCGGCCCGAGATATAGGCGCTCAGAATGTCTTGGAAGGTCGCGTTGTAGAGGCTGGGCGATGCGTACCGCATGATCTCCGCGAACCGCTGGACCGCCTCCAAGACCTCGGGCTGGTCGAACGTCAGGTTGCCTTCGGCATCGAAATAATCCCAGCCGGATTGCCGGATGTAGGGCGTGAAGTATTGGAGCGTGAGTTGCGGCACGGAGCCTGTCCCGGACGAGATACCGATCAGCCCGTCCTTGCCGTGGAGCGTCTCGGCGATTGCCAAGTACTCCTCGTACGTCGTGGGGAGTGGTAAGCCTTCTGCCTCGATCAGGTCTTGCCGAACCCAGACGGCCGAAGCATTGGACTGGAACGGCATCGCGTAGTCCTCGCCATCGACGACGATCCGAGTGCCGTCCAGAATATCGTCCTCGCCGATGCGCTCGACGATCGCGGTTAGCGGCAGGAGATAGCCCTGGCGGGCCCAGGTTGCGACAAAGGCCGACGGCGGTGCGAAGATGCCGAGATCGGTCCCGGTTTCGAACGCGGTCGTCAGATACTGGAGCTGATTCTCGTCCTGATAGAGCGTGATCTCGACCTCGACATCCGGATGTTCCTCTTTGAACGCGGCGATGGTGCGTTCATAGAAGGCCAGTGAGTCCGGATCGTTCTCGGTCGTGAAGAGTGGGATCGTCTTCGTCTCTTGGCGCAGGTAGGCCGGCGCCGCGGGTGTGGTGCCAATTCCGGCCGCGAGACCCGCTGTTGCCCCGGCCGTGGCGGCGGCAAAGCGACGCCGGTCGATCTTGCGCGATGTGATCCCAGGACGCCGTGTGTCATTGCCGGTGTCAAGGCTCGTGTCGCCGTGTCCCGCCTGCATGCTGTCCTCCTTCGCTGGGCAGTACATTCCTGTACTTGTCGATCAACTTTCATGACAATCTTATGGTGAAGCGTGATTGGGCACAAGTGACCTTCGTCGAGGTGACTCCATCGTTGCTGCTGAAGACGCGGTATCGGACCGGAATCAGAACGATGTCAACTCGCTCGTGGCTCGATGTCCTGACCCGTGCGGGCGGATTCGATCAGGGCCAGGACGACTGCAGCGCGTTCAGCCCGTCCTCGGCCCTCACCACCGGGGACGGCTTCCCGCTGAGGGCACAGGCCACGAAATGCGCCAACTCCTCTTTCAGCGCGCCGGCCATCGCGCCATGCAAGGGCGCCTCATAACTCGTGTCGGGCACCTCGCTCCCCTGCGTGCGCCACAGCCGCAGGGCGGAGACGTCGAGCTGGAGCTTGGCCGTGCCCTCCAGGCCAATCGCTTCAAACGCATCGTCGGTCCGGATGCCCGCGGCATCGGGCACGAGCCAGACAGTCTCAATGGTGCCGACGAGGCCGCCTTCGAACTCCAGCAGGCCCCACAGACCGTGCGCGCCACCGTCGCGGTCCGCCAGCCGATCAACGGCGCGGACCCAACGCACGCGGCGCTGCGCGACCCAGAGCATGATGTCGATATCGTGAATCGCCGTCACCAAGGCGGGGTGGACGCGGTCGTAGCCGGCGATCAGGCTCCGTGGCCGATTGCGCCGGGCGCTGAGTGAGACGAGACGCCCAAGCTCCCCCTTCACCGCCGCTTCCCGTATGGCGGCGTACTTCGGGTCGAAGCGGAGGATGTGACCCAGCATCAGGATCCCGGACGCCTCGCGCGCCGCGTCGACGATCGCCTGGGCGTCCGCTGTTGTCGCCGCCAGCGGCTTTTCGACCAGGACGTGCTTGCCGGCGGCCAACGCCTGGATGGCCGGGTCGCGGTGGTCCGATTCCGCGGTGGTGACGCTGATCGCCTCGACGGACGCATCGCCGATCAGGGCATCGTAGCTCTCATACCAGGTCGGAATCCCATACTCGGTGGCAATCGCCGCGGCCCGTTCCCGAGAGTGCGAGGCGACGGCTGCCACCTCGACATTCGGCAAGCTCTGGTAGGCGCGGATGTGGCTCTCGGCGAAGGTGCCCAGGCCGATCACGCCGACACGCAATCGCCGCATCACGCGAGCTGCTCCGGGGGCAGCAACTGCCGGACCTGCGCCATCGCCCGATCCACATGGCGATGGCCCCGCTGCACGGAGAAGCTCAGGTGACCCGGGTAGAGACCCTCGATCCCGAGGCCGGCCAACCGTTCCACGCTACGACACGACGCCTGAACAGAACAGTCCCAGATGTCTTGGAGCAAGACGCGGCCACCGGCGAATACGGTATCACCACAGAAGACCGAGACCTTATCCGCCTGGCGCAGCACAAACGACAGCTGGTCGCCGGAATGACCGGGCGTCGCCAGCGCGGTCAGGACGAGGTCGCCCACGTGATAGCTCTCACCATCGCCGAGCTCGACATCGACCGGGCAGGTGTCGTACCGGTAATCAAGCGGATACGCTCCCGCTCTGCGTGCGACATCGAGGCTGAGCCGCTGCTCGTCGCCGGTGCGGACCGTCGTTGCCGCTTCGTTGGATGCCGCGACGGTGAGATCGAGGCGAGCGCGCAATCCCGCCGCACCGCCGGAGTGGTCGGCGTGGGCGTGCGTTAGGAGGAGGTGCCGGACCGCCTTAGGGTCAAGC
>DASYWB010000155.1:0-3504 GCA_035936495.1 Thermomicrobiales bacterium | reverse complement strand
GGTCCGGATTCCGATAGAGTTCCCGAAGGGCTGGCACCCGCTCCGGGGCGAGCGGGGCATCCCGGAAGATGTGGCGTCGGTCGTCGTCTTCCTCGCCTCGGACGCCTCCTCCCACGTTACCGGCACCGAGATGTGGATCGACGGCGGCGAATCGCTGTTGCGCGGTTGAGACGAGATATGCCACCCCGGCGAGCATAGGCGGCAGGGTCTTGAGACGGACGACGTGGACGATGAGACTGGAACGATCATGAGCGAGCGACGCATGATTCGGGTCACCGGCCGCGTCCAGGGCGTCTTCTTCCGCGCAACGGCAAAGGAATGGGCAGAGGCATTGGGCTTGGCCGGCTTCGCCAAGAACGAGCCCGATGGTTCAGTCCTCCTCGTCGTCGAGGGCGACCCCGCGTCGCTGGACCGATTCGTCGCCTGGTGCCAGGTAGGGCCACCCGATGCGGAGGTAGAGGGGGTCGAGATCACGGTGGAAAGGCCCGAGGGTCTGAGTGGCTTCACGGTGCAACGCTAAACCGGATCCCCTACGTGCAAGGAGCTCAAACGCCATGAGAGCGCAGCTCAATATCGCGGTCCTCGGCCTCGGTCGGATGGGCAAGCTCTATGCCGAGACCATCGCTACTCGTGTGCCGTCGGCGCGGCTTGTTGCGGGGGCTGACCCTGATGCGCGAGCGCGGGATGCTCTCAGCGCGGCGTTCGACATTCCGCGCCTGGTTGCCAATCCCACTGACGTTCTTTCATGGGACGATATCGACGCGGTCATCATTGCCACACCGACGAGCACCCATCAGGAGCTCGTGGTTGCCGCCGCCGGAGCCGGCAAGGCGATCTTCTGCGAGAAACCGCTGGCTCTAACGCTGCAAGCAGCGAAACAAGCGCTCGATGCGGTCGAGCGCGCGGATGTGCCGCTTCAAATCGGGTTCATGCGCCGGTTCGACACCGCCTACGCCAAGGCGCACGCCTTGATCCGCGACGGCGCGATCGGCACCCCGGTCACCTTCAAGGCCGTCGGCCGCGACCCATTCTGTCCCGATCCCGCCTACGCCGACCCGGCGAAGAGCGGGGGCCTCATCGTCGACATGGCGATCCATGACTTCGATCTCGCGCGCTGGCTCATGGGTCAGGAGGTGGAGCGCGTCAGCGCGGAAGGGGGGACCCTCGTCTGCGAGGACCTGCGGGACGTCGGCGATATCGATAATGCGCTCATCAATCTCCGCTTCGCCGGTGGCGGGCTCGGGAACGTCGAAGTCAGCCGGAACGCCTTCTACGGCTACGACATTCGCACGGAAGTCCTGGGTTCCGAAGGCGCCCTCACCATCGGCGCCTACCAGCAGACGCCCCTCTTGCTGCTCAACCGGAGTGGCGCGCACCACGATGTCACGCCCTATCTCATGGAGCGGTTCGGCGACGCCTACCGCGCCCAGATCGACGGATTCGTCCGCTCACTCCGGGACGGCACCTCGCCTACGGTCACCGGCTCCGATGGTCTCGCAGCCCTCGCTATCGCGGTCGCGGCCACGCGCTCGTATCATGACGCCAAACCGATCGCGCTGGCTGAGCTTGGCAGCCTCGCCAGCGCCTCATGACGCTGCTTAGGGGAGACCATGCGCCAATATGACGCTTCTAAGCTCATTGTCCACCCGGGAGCCAGCGACGACCCCGGCCTGATCGTGGAAGTGACCCCAGCGGTCGCCGGCTGGGAACTGATCCACTTCCAGGCGCGCCGCCTCGGGGCGGGAGGGCGCTGGTCGTTCGCCACGGACGAGAACGAGCTGGCACTGGTGAGCTTGAGCGGGCGCTTCGGCGTGACCTCGAGCCGTGTCACCTGGGCTGGCATCGGCGGCCGCGCCAACCCGTTCGCGGGCCTACCCGCCGCCCTCTATCTTCCCCGCCAGACCACGTTCGAGGTCACGGCCGAGACGGATGCCGAGTTCGCCGTGGCTTGGGTCCCGACCGACCAGGACCACGAGGCCCGAGTGGTCCGGCCAGAGGATGTCACGACCGAGATCCGCGGCGGCGATAATGCCACACGCCAGATCAACGACATCCTGCCGCCCGGCTTCCCCTGCCACCGGCTCGTCATCGTCGAGGTCTACACGCCCAGCGGCAGTTGGTCCAGCTATCCACCACACAAGCATGACGTCCACAAGACCGGCCAGGATGGCGAGGTGCTGGAAGCCGATCTTGACGAGACCTACTACTACAAGATCGACCGGCCCGAGGGCTTCGCGCTCCAGCGGGTCTACACCGATCCCGAATCACCCCTCCACCGAGCCGGCTATCCTATTGACGCGGCGTTGATCGCACGGGACGACGACGTGGTCCTCGTGCCCGAGGGGTATCATCCCGTCGCCAGCGCGCCCGGCTACACGACCTATTATCTCAATGTCCTGGCCGGGAGCGCCCAGTCCCTGGCCAATACCGACGACCCAAACCACACCTGGGTGAAGGACCATTACCAGAGCCGGGACCCCCGCGTCCCGCTTTACGACACCGCGCGCCAGGCCCGAGGCACCGTATGACCGGCCCAACCTACGACCTGCTTGCCATGGGCCGGTCGTCGATCGACCTGTACTCGAACGATATCGGTGCGCCGTTCGAGGAGATCACCTCCTTCGCAGCCTACGTGGGAGGGTCCCCGACCAACATTAGCGTGGGCACGCGACGCCTCGGCTTAAAGTCGGCTCTCCTCACGGCCGTCGGGGAGGACCGCGTCGGCGACTTCATCCTTCACTTCCTCCGCCAGGAAGAGGTTGAGACGCGGTTCATCCCTCGCAAAACCGGGCGGCGGTCCAGCGCGGTCGTCCTCGGGATCCAGCCGCCCGATCACTTCCCGCTCGTCTTCTACCGCGACAACTGTGCCGACATCGAGCTCACCATCGACGACGTGATCGCCGCGCCCGTCGCTGATTCGCGCGTCCTCCTGATCTCCGGAACCGGTCTCAGCAAAGAGCCGAGCCGGAGCGCAACCCTCTATGCGGCCGAAGTCGCTCGCGGCGCGGGGCAGATGGTAGCCCTCGATCTCGACTTCCGCGCCGATCAGTGGCACGACGCGCGCGCCTTCGGTGTGACGCTTCGCGCGGTCCTGCACCTCGTCGACGTGGTGGTGGGGACCGAGGATGAGATCAACGCGGCGCTGATCTCCGACCCGACGCAGGTGACCGTGACCGGATCGCGGCTCTCGGACGCCCGGGTCAGCGGCGATGTCGACGCGGCGGTGGTGGCGCTGCAGGCGCTCGGCCCACCGGTCCTCATCCAGAAGCGCGGCGCTACCGGGGCCAGGGTCCACCTATCTGAGGACGGCAAGGCCAACATCATCGACGTGCCGGGCTTCCCGGTGGAGGTGCATAACATCCTTGGCGCCGGCGACGCGTTCGCGGCCGGTTTGCTCTACGGATTCGTCCGCGGCTGGGATTGGTATCGCGCCGCCCGTCTCGGTAACGCCTGTGGTGCCATCGTCGTCACCCAGCATGGCTGCGCCAACTTCATGCCGACCCA
>DASYWB010000154.1:0-11108 GCA_035936495.1 Thermomicrobiales bacterium | reverse complement strand
CTTGGCCAGGACCATCCACTCTCGATGGCGAGGGCGGCAACGAGAAGACGTCGGGATGGTCTTCGAGGAACGCCGTCGTCGTGTTGCCCTCCTGGAAAGCCGGATGGCTCATCACGGCCTGATGAAAGGGGATCGTCGTGGGGAGGCCGGTGATGGTGAAATCGGCGAGCGCGCGCTGCATCCGAGCGATGGCCTCCGCGCGGTCGCGACCCCAGACGATCAACTTGGCAATGAGGGAATCGTAGGCCGGGAGGACCTCGCCGCCGGCCTCGAGCGCGGCATCGACGCGAATGCCAAACCCGGAGGGTTCACGGTAGTGCCCGAGCACCCCAGGCGCGGGGGCAAACCCGCGTCCGGCGTCCTCCGCGTTGATGCGGCACTCAATCGCGTGACCCCGAGGTGCAACGTCCTTCACGCCGAACGAGAGATTGTGGCCGCTGGCGACGAGAAACTGTTCCTTGACCAGATCGATCCCGGTGACCATCTCGGTGACGGTGTGCTCGACCTGGATGCGCGTGTTCATCTCCAAGAAATAGAAATTGCCCTGGTCGTCGAGGAGGAATTCGACCGTGCCCGCGCCGCGGTAGTCCACGGCGCCCGCGAGGGCAGTCGCGGCCTCGCCAAGCCGCTGGCGCAACCGTGGGTCGACCGCGGGCGATGGACTCTCCTCAATCAACTTTTGGTGGCGGCGTTGGATGGAACACTCGCGCTCGCCCAGGCTGACGATGTTTCCCGCGCCATCGGCAAAGAGCTGAATCTCGATGTGGCGAGGAGCCGGGATATACCGCTCGACGTAGATTGCGGGATTGGCAAAGGAGCGTTCCGCTTCGCCGGCAGCACCCGCGAAGGCGCCGGCCAGTTGATCGGCGTTCTTAGCGACGCGAAAGCCGCGGCCACCACCTCCCCCGGAGGCTTTGAGCGCTACTGGATAGCCGTGATGCTTGGCCCATTTGGCGGCCTCCTCCGCGCTCTTGATCGGTCCCTCCGACCCGGGGACGATCGGCACACCGGCCTGGGCGGCTATTGCCCGGGCTCCAACTTTGTCGCCCATCGCGCGAATAGCTTCCGCGCTGGGGCCAATGAAGACAAGACCGGCCTCGTCCGACGCGCGGGCCAGGGTAGGGTTTTCGGCCAAGAAGCCGTAGCCGGGATGAATCGCATCGGCGCCAGCCCGGCGGGCGACCGCGACGATGGATTCCACGTCGAGATACGGCAGGGTCGAGGGTTTGGCATCGATGCGATAGGCGTCGTCGGCTTCGCGAACGTGAGGCGCTCTGGCCTCCCCAGCCCCGTAGATCGCGACCGTCGCGATCCCTAACTCCCGACACGCCCGGAAGATGCGCCGCGCGATCTCACCTCGATTGGCGACCAGAACGCGACCGATCATGCTGCTCCCGCCATGCATTGGCCGAATGCCTGTCGGATGATACGAGATTCTGGCACGGATCGCGCGAGCCTCTGATCCGGCCATCCATGTATGATGAATGGCGGTCAACCGGACGCGATCGTGGCGGACGGCGTTCGAGGAGCATTGAGCATAGACGCAACGGCCGGCCCACGAGACGGCATCCGGAGCTCGGCGTCCACGCGCCCGCAGCGACGGCATGCGAAGCATGGAAGAGGAATCGCTCCTGATGCGAGAGCCTTTCCCCGCGTCCGCCATCGACGTCCTCTATCCGCCGCGGTTAGCGATTCCTCGACGCGATGGTGGTGGCTTGCTCAGCTGAGAGATCATCGCGCGGTGGTCTCCGTGCTGCTGCTCTATGTGTTGGCTGCCAGCGTGGTGCCGACCTTCACCCCCGCTCCCGTCGGCGACGATTGGGTGTATAGCCGGTCGGTCGAGATGCTCGTCCGCGAAGGCCGACTTCAGATTCTCGATCTCTCGGTCGTCACGCTGGTCTTCCAAATCGCGTGGGGAACGCTCTTTTCATTGATCTTTGGCCTCTCCTTCGGAGCGATGCGCCTCTCGACCGTCGTGCTGACCTTTCTGAGCGGTATTGCATTTTACGCTCTCTGCCGGGAGCTGGCGGTAGACCGGATCCGGAGCGCGTTGGGGACTATGGTCTACCTCTTCAACCCGCTCGCATTTGTCCTTGGCTTCACGTTCATGACGGACCCGCAATTTTCGGCATTGCTCGTCGGCTCGACGCTCTTCTACCTGCGGGGACTCCGCCCCGATCGCCCATCCCACGGAGCGACGATCGCGGGGTCGGTACTGGCCGCGTGCGCGTCTCTCGTAAGACAGCAGGGGGTGCTGATACCACTAGCGGTCGTGAGCTATCTCCTCATTACCGGACGCCTTGGACGAGACAGGGACGGAGTGCGGCGTTTCGTCGAGGTCGTCGCCATACCCGTGGTCGCTACGCTCCTTTACTATGCTTGGCTCTTCTTCGCGCACGGCATTCCAGAGCAGCAAGACGCGTTCTTGCGACAGATACTGGAAGCCGGATGGTCGGGCAGTTGGCAGCTTATTCGCTATCTGACCTACATCGAGGCCGTTTATTTAGGGTTCATTCTTTTGCCAATCACCTTCGGCGCGCTCACCGGGCTCTGGCAGCTCGTGTCGATGAGAGGCTGGTGGCGCTGGAATTTTGTCGCGGCATGGGCGGCAATGCTCGGGATTGGGATGATCGCTTTCGCGCTGGGTCCAGCCCACTTTGGGCCGCTCAAGATGCCCTACATCTCGCAGTTCGTCGGGGTGCATGGCTTGGGACCAAATGACCTCTGGGGAGGGCGACCTTGGCTTGTCGGCAATGGGGCCGTGGTCCGTGACGCGTTGACCTGGGTCTCGGCCGCTTCATCCCTGATCGTCGCCCTCGCGGTGGCGCGCAAGCTTGGAGTACCCGCGTCACCCACGGGTGCCGGTGCTGGGCTCTGCGCCACCATCGGGTTTTGGCAAGTAGTCGGGGTGCTCCCGCCGTCGTATCACTTCCGCACCTGGATCATCTCGGTCGATCGGTATCTGCTGCCCTTGCTTCCGTTTGCGGTGCTCATCGTGCTCTGGTCGCTCCGGGGGGTGCGCGTATCGATGGCGATGGCATGGGCCGCCATCGCCGCCGTCGGACTGTTTTCGACCGTCGCGACTCGAGATTTTTTGGTGTTTCAAGGGGAGACATGGGAGCTGGCGAGATACGCGAACGAGAAGGTCGGGATCCCGCTGATGAAGTTGGATGCCGGAGCCTCTTGGGATGGGTATCACCTCTATGAGTTCTCACAGGCGACTGACATTCCACCACGGACGCATGGCGGGCCCTGGTGGACGGATCTCTTTGCCCCGGCAACGGATTCGACCTTCGTGATCTCCAGCTCCTCGACGGTTCCCGAGGGGTACCGGACGATCGCGTGGACCGAGTACTCGTCGTGGCTCAACACCCGACCGGTCTACCTCTTCCTACTCCAACGTATGGAAACCGCGCCGCCTGACTAATCCAGATCGCCGCGGATAGGATGGACTGGCTGGCACCATGTATCATGTCTGACGGCTGAGGCGCGTCTGGACACGATGAAGGGATAGGGAAGGGACTATGTGGAACGGCCGGGCAGTCTCGGTCATCCTGGGGACGTATGCCGAGCGAGACTCCATCCGCGAGGTCATCGAAGGCTTCTTTGCGACAGGCGTGGTCGACGAGGTCTTGGTAGTCAATAACAATGCCCAGGCTGGAACCACCGAGGAAGTCGAGCGGACCGACGCGAGACAGGTCTTCGAGGAGCGGCAAGGCTACGGGTTCTCGTACCGGCGGGGGCTGGCCGAGGCAACGGGCGACATCCTGATCCTGGCGGAACCCGACGGTACGTTTTTGCCGCGTGATGTGCTGAAGCTGCTCGTCTATAGCGACGATTGTGATGCCGTGTTCGGAACCAGGACGACGCGTGAGCTGATCTGGCGCGGCGCCAACATGGGGTTGTTCTTGAAGTGGGGGAACTGGGCGGTCGCCAAGTTGGTTGAGGTCCTCTTCAATACCAGTCATCTGAGCGACGTGGGCTGCACCTACCGCCTGCTGACCCGGCACACATTGCAACGCATTCAGGACAGGTTTAGCGTCGGCGGGAGCCATTTTGGACCCGAGCTGATGTTGCTGACCATAGCTTCAGGCGCACGGGTGGTGGAGGTGCCGGTGAACTACTTGCCGCGGGTCGGCACGTCGTCGGTGACCGGGGATATGCGAAAGGCGGTCATTCTCGGACTTCAGATGATTTGGTTCGTCCTGAAGTTCCGGCTCGCGACGATTGGCCAGACACGCTCCCGCCCCTTCCACCGGTCACTCCCGGCGGGCACCCCGACCGAAGGGAAGACGTTGTGAGCCAGGGTACGACCAAAGCCGCTCCGGCCAAATCGGTGACGGACGGACCCCAGGCCACCTCTGGTGCGACGTTCGGAACAGATTTCGACGAGGTCGCCGCCGCCTACGATCAGAGCTTGCCCGCGCATGTCGTAGAGCACTACCTACAGAAGCGGGTCGCATTCATCAAGCGTCATACCAAGCCGGGCCTGACGCTGGATGTCGGGTGCGGCACTGGGGCTCTTGCTCGCCGGGTGGCGGCCGCCGGATACCAGGTGACGGGGCTGGATCCCTCACGCGGCATGCTGGAGGTGATGCAGGCCGACAACCGGGGTTCCCCCGCGGTTACTGGGAGTGGCACCGCGTTACCTTTTCCAGACGATACGTTTGATCTCGCCTATTGCGTGGCGGTCATGCATCACGTCGCGGAGCCGGATCGGGTGCGAAGGACATTGATGGAGATGGCGCGGGTGACGAGGCCGGGTGGCCATGTCTTGGTCTGGGACCATAATCCCCGCAATCCCTATTGGCCGTTCCTCATGCGGCGAGTTCCTCAGGACACGGGAGACGAGCGGTTGATCCCGGAAGAGGAAATCGTCGATGGCCTCCAGGCGGGTGGCGCTCAAACGGTGCTTGCGCGTCCGCTGGGACTGGTACCCGACTTCACGCCGGCCGCACTGCTGCCGCTGGCTGCCAGGTTGGAAGGCGTGGTCGAGCGCGTGCCGATTGTGAGCCGGCTCTGCGCGCACAATGTCGTCCTCGCGATCAAGGATGGATCGGATCGCTAGAGCGTCCGCGTTACGCTTTGACTGGCGAGGCAGTCGCGGCGGGCACGTACATCCGTAGGATGTATTCGATAACCATGCGGCGGGCGGAGAAGGCGGGAGCAACGGTGCGAATCGCCTCTTTGGCGATCTTGCTCCATTCGATCGGGCAGTCGTTGCCGTCTCGCTCGTAATACAGCGGCGCGATACGTGTTTCGATCAGCCGGTAGATCTCCTCGGCCTCGGTGACGTCCTGCGCATCAGCTTCCAGCGGCGCGGGTTCGATACCCCAGCCGTTGCTGTTATCCGGTTCCCAGCCTTCGCACCACCAGCCATCGAGAACGCTCAGGTTGGGCACCCCGTTCGCGGCGGCCTTCATGCCGCTGGTGCCGCTCGCCTCATACGGCGCCCGGGGATTATTGAGCCAGACATCGACCCCGGCCACCAAATAGGCCGCGAGGCCCATGTCGTAGTCTTCGGCGAAGGCGATCCGGCCGCCAAGACGTGGATCACGGGCGTAGTTGTAAATCTCCTGGATGAGCAACTTGCCGCCCTCATCGGCGGGGTGAGCCTTACCAGCAAAGATGATCTGGATTGGGCGTTCCGGATTGTTGACCAGGCTGGCCAGGCGCTCAACATCGTGAAAGAGGAGCGTGGCCCGTTTGTATGTCGCGAAGCGGCGGGCAAATCCAATGGTCAGGATGCCACTATCGAGAAAGGGGCCGGCCGAGACAACTTGACTCGGCTCGTAGGCGCCACTGGCCCAGCGTTGTCGGGCACGCTCGTCGAGCAGGTCGATCAACTCTTGCTTGCAGGCGCGGTGCTCGTGCCAAAACTCCTCTTCGGGGATGCGGCGGACCGATTCCCAGGTCAGCGGATTATCGGCGCATTCGCGCCAGTCGGCATCCAAGTGACGATCAAGGAGGTGCTGCATTCGGGGCGAGATCCACGTTGGCAGGTGGACACCGTTCGTGATGGATGTGATTGGCACGACCGGCGACGCAACTCCTGGCCAGATGTCCTTCCACATCTCCCGCGTGATCTCGCCATGGCGCTCGCTGACGGCGTTGCGATGCCCAGCGAGGCGGAGCGAGAGGGCCGTGAGATTGAAGCCATCACCGGATTCAGTATGTCGGCCGAGGGCAAAGAACTCCTCCCGGGTGAGACCGAGTTGCGGCCAATAGGACGAGAAGTAACGGTCGATCAGCTCGGGCGAGAAGACATCGTGGCCGGCCGCAACCGGTGTGTGAGTAGTAAACACCGTCGTCCGGCGCACCTGGTCCGCTGCTTGATCGAAGGAGGCACCCGCCTCGACGAGTTCACGGATCCGTTCCAGCAAATGGAGCGCCGCGTGCCCCTCGTTGGCATGCCAATAATCGGGATCGATATTCATCGCCCGGAGGGCGCGGACACCAGCGATGCCGAGGATGACTTCCTGCCGGAGGCGATGCTCACGATCTCCACCATAGAGGCGAGACGAGACCGTGCGAGTCCAGCCCGGGTTCGCGTCCAAGTCCGAATCCATGAGATAGATGGGAACGCGACCGACGAGCACCTGCCAAACGGCAATGCGGAGCGGAGATTGCGTGTCGTCGAATGGGACCTCGATGATAACCGGCGACCCATCGCTGCCAAGAACCTGGCTGGTTGGCTCATTCTCGGGGCCGAAGTCCGCCGTGACGTCTTGTTGCCATCCGGAGGCGTCGAGCCGCTGACGGAGATAACCCTGCCGGTAGAGCAAGGAGACGCCGACGGTGGGAAGGCCGAGATCGCTCGCTTCTTTCAGGTGATCACCGGCAAGGACACCAAGTCCACCTGAATAGATTGGCAGCGCGCGGTGCAAGCCAAACTCGGCGGAAAAGTACGCGAGGCGCTTTTCGGCCAACTCGGGCGCGTGCTGACTCACCCAGGTCTGTGCGCTCCCCGCGAGCATCGCGTCGAAGGCGACGACGACGGCGTCGTACTGTGCGAGGAATTCGGCATCAGCGGCTAGCTCGGCGAGGCGGTCGTCGCCGAGGCGGCCGAGGAACGAGACGGGATTATGCTCGCAGGCTTCCCAGAGGATCGGGTTCATACCGTGGAAGAGCGCGCGCGCGGGCTCGTGCCAGCGCCACCATAGGTTGTAGGCGAGGTCGGCAAGACGCGTGAGCCGGGCGGGAACGTTGACGGATGGAACGGTGGTCCGGGGGAGATGCAAGGTCATGAAGGGCGACTCCTCCAAATGAAACGGTCCCGCGAGGGTGACCTTTATGGTCACACCGGCTGGACCGCCGTCCGTGGTCGATCGCGTCGGTGCTGGGTCGAGGCGCGATTCGACGGTGCGAAGCCTACCACGGGCGATAGCTACGAGCTATCAGCCGTCAGCTGTCAGTTATCAGCGTCACTGGCCCGTGCCACACGGCCTCTAAAAGGGCCAGAGGTTGAGCTCTTGGGTCCAGGCGCGGTCAGGCTGTGCCAGGAGAAAGGAGATGGCTTGGGCCACATCCTCAGGTTCCAGGTAGCGCTTGCCGTCCGGATTCGCGCGTTTCTGGTCGGCTGAGCCGCCGGCGAAGTCGGTGAGGATGGAGCCGGGGAGGATGGTGCTGACCTTGATGCCGTCCTTGCTGACCTCGGCAGCGAGAGACTGCATGAAGCCGAGCAGCCCGAACTTGGAGGCGCTGTAGGCGGCGAGGTTCGCGTACCCTTGCTTCCCGGCCCCAGAGCCAACCGCGATGATCGCGCCATGGCCGCGTTCCTGCATCGGTGTCAGTGCCGCTCGCGCGCAGAGGAAGACGCCGGTGAGGTTGGTCGCCAGGGTCGTCTGCCAATCGGCGAAGCTGTATGAGGCGACCGGACCGTAGAGGCCGACGCCGGCGGCGCAGATCAGGACGTCGACGCCGCCGAGTTCCGTAGCGGTGTGCTTGATCAGGGCGTCAACGGAGGCCTCACTGGAGACATCGGTTGCGATCGGAAGCGCGGTGCCTCCGGCTTCTTCGATCAGGGCGGCGGTTTCGTCCAGCGGGGTCGAGCGGCGACTCGCCAGGGCCACGGCCATCCCGTTGGCGGCAAGGGCGAGCGCCGTGGCCCGCCCGACACCGCTGCCGGCGCCGGTCACGATGGCGACCTTTCGCCTCGGATTCGTGGTCAAGAGACTCCTCCTTCATTCTTGGAAACGGTAAATGTCTGGACCAGATCGCCGTGGCTGGTGATGAACTCGTCCGGAGCGTAGCCCAGGTAGCGTGTGATGACGGCCGGCCAGAACGCACGGGCAGCCAAATTCTCCTTCATCTCGAGGACGTACCAGGGGCCGGGGAAACGGTCGAAGACCTCACCCGCGACCGCCTCTCCCAGGCGTCGCCGCCGATACTTCCGCATGATGAAGAACTCGGCCATGTACCGGCACGGCTCATCCCCAGCGAAGGGACTTCGCTCGTCGACGATGGCAAAGCCGGCTGGCTTCTCCGCGATACGGAGGAGTAAGGATGTGCGGCCAGGATGAGCCCAAAGGCCGCGTGACCACCCGTCGTGGTCGAATAAGCCATCCTCACCGATATCCCACCCGGTGAACGCGCTGAAGTCATAGAGGTAGAGCTGGCCAAGCCGTTCCAGGAGTGGACGCTCGGCCGGGTTGACGGGAGTGAGGGTCCAGCCCCGGGTCATCTCGGAGGCGTTCATCCCAACCCGGCCGGTGAGGCCATACTTTGACGGGTCGCTAAGCCCGCGAGGAACGTGAGGACGGTAGAGCAGGCGGTGCGGGCAGTGAGATTCTGGACGTCGCGGGAGGGATCGACTTCGACGAGGTCGAAGGCGGCGACCTTGGGGTGCTGACCGCAGGCGAAGACGCCTTCGAGCAGTTGCCAGGCGCCGAGACCCTCGGCGGTGGAGGCGGAAGTGCCGACCGCCCAGGGGTAGGCGAGGCAGTCGATGTCGACGCTGACGTAGATGAGGTCGGTGCCGTCGCCGGCGATGCGGAGGGCCTCGGCGATGCACTCCTCCATGCCGCGCCGTTGGACCTGGAGAGCGGAGATGACAGTGCCGTCTCGGTCTTTGAGCCAGTTGTGGTAGCGGGCCGAGTTCATGAAGCCGTGGATGCCGATCTCGACGAGATTCTTCCCGGCGACATGTCCACCCTCAAGAATCTGCCGGAACGGGGTTCCGTTATGGGGGCCGTGTTCCAAGTTGCGGACATCATGATGGGCATCGAAGTTGATCAGGCCGATCCTCTTGCCGGCACGGGCGGCGGCGAAACCGCGAACGGCGGGGGCAGTGACGGAGTGGTCGCCGCCCAGCATGATCGGGATGAATCCCGGCTCGAGACAGGCAATGGCCCGCACCGCCTCCTCGATCTTCGCGTGGGCGGCGTGAACATCAGTCAGGTGGCCAGCGACATCGCCGAGGTCGCGGACGCGCAGCGTCTGGATATCAACATCGAAGTCGGCGGAGAAGGTGGTGTTGGCTCGGAAGGCGAGCCGGATCGCCTCAGGTCCGCCGGAGGCGCTACCGGGCGAGATCGAGGCGCCGGAGTAGGGCAGCCCGAGCAGCCCGGCGTCGATGGGTTCCTCGAAATCCCAGGGGGTCAGCCAGTTGCTGACGCGAATCTCCTCGCTGTCCTGCCATGGTGCCCGGCGTATGACTGAGGGCGGCGAGAGGTGCGGAACCGTGCTTGGTTGTCCTGGCATGGGGGCGCGGCTCCTCCGATAGGCGCGAACTCGTAAGCGGGCGCGGTGGACTACGTGCGGTGATGGCTCTGCCACGGCGAGCCCGACTCCTACGGGTTGGCGACGGTCCCGGATTCAGTGGGGCAATCGACGTTGACGTAGCCGGAGCGGAAGGGTTCGACGCGACCCTCCTCTGGGTGGAAGCGGTGCCGCCAGATGCAGCCGTTGTCGTTGCCGAGGAGGTGGAGGGAGACGGAAGTGACGTCGGAGGTGGTGCGGACGCGGTGGATGTCGTTCTCGGGCAGCAGCTCATAGAAGTCGCCGGGTTTGAGAGCGTGGCGTTCCGTGAGGTCGAGACTCGCGTGGTTGCCCGTGGTGGTGCCGTCGCGGCGCGTAAAGACCTCTTCGTCCTGCGTGCCCCGGTAGAGGCCGACGAGGCCCCAGGCGAGGTGGTCGTGGACGGGAGTCTGGGCATCTGGCGGGACGACGAGCGCGGAGAAGGCGAGCTCGCCCTCGGTCTCGCGGTAGAGCAGCCAGGTGCCGATGCCGGCGCCCATCCCGCTTTCGGGGGCGGGTTCTTGGTATCGCGTGGGCAGCCAGCTCTTGTCGTTGAGCAGGGCTTCGAAGTGGGGAAGGATGGCTGCTAGGGTTTCACGGGGACCGGAATGCTTCGCCTGGATACGCCGCACCTCGCCGATAAATTGGCGGAGTGTTGGATTGTCGAGGATGAACTGATCGGCCATGGGCGGTTCTCCTTCAATTGATGTTCCATGGATCTAGGGCCTGAGACCCCGCGCCTCTCCTGAGGCAAGGAGGTTAGAGGCCGGGCGCACCGCCGTGCGCCCCTATGGCGCGGCACATCCGCCCAGTGCGACCCCGGTGATGGCGAAACCAGGCACGGCACGCCGTGCCCTACAACCGTCCTCGCCGCCCCTAGTCCTCGCCCAGGTAGGCTTTTCGAACCATATCATTGCGGAGCAGGGATTGGGCGTCGTCGGACAGGACGATCTGGCCGGTCTGCATGACGTAACCCCGATGGGCGATGCCGAGGGCCATGAGCGCGTTCTGCTCAACGAGCAGGACGGTGGTGCCCTGGGCGTTGATGTCCTTGACGACCTCGAAGATGGCCTGCACCAGAATGGGCGCCAGGCCCATGGACGGCTCATCGAGGAGCAGCATGGTCGGCCGCGCCATCAGCGCCCGGCCGATGGCAAGCATCTGCTGCTCGCCGCCGGACATGGTTCCGGCCTTCTGATTCATCCGCTCCCTGAGGCGCGGGAAGAGGGTAAAGACCCGCTCAAGGTCCCCCTTGTCGGGCTTGCCACGGCTGAAGGCGCCCATATGCAGGTTCTCGAGGACTGTCATCCGGGGGAAGACCCGGCGGCCCTCCGGGGATTGGGCGACGCCCATCGTGGCGACCTTATGCG
>DASYWB010000153.1:0-9570 GCA_035936495.1 Thermomicrobiales bacterium | reverse complement strand
CCCCGAACGTTTGAGGCGCGTGGAGTTGGACAAGGAGACGATCCGGTGACACAGGCGGACGAAGCAAAGTACTGGGTCGCGTTTCACCTCGTACCCTATATCGGGTCGAACCGGCTGCAGCGCCTCCTGGATCGTTTCGGCGCATTGGACCGAGCCTGGACCGCTTCGGCCGTGGAGCTGAGGACGGCGCTGGATGAGCGGTCCCTCGCGAGCCTGCTTCGCTGCCGGGCCGAGATTGACCCTGATCGCGAGATGAGCCGGATTGAGCAAGCGGGTATCCGAGTCGTCACACGGCAATGTCCCGACTACCCGGGTCTTCTCACCGAGATTCCGGCTCCGCCGCCCGTGCTGTACGTCAAGGGGACACTCTCGCACCAGGACGCCGTAGCGGTCTCCATCGTTGGCACGCGGAGGCTGACGCCCTACGGACGTGAGGTAACGAAGCGACTGGCGACCGACCTGGCGCGGGCCGGCGTCGTCGTGGTCTCGGGTCTGGCGCGGGGCATCGACGGGGTGGCCCATGAGGCGACTATCGAGGCGGGCGGCCGGACGCTCGCGGTCCTCGGGTCGGGCATCAACGTGATCTACCCGCCGGAGCACCGCAACCTTGCCGAGAGGATGACGGAGTCTGGTGCGTTGATCTCGGATTATCCGCCCGATCGTGATCCGGACGCGCCCAATTTCCCAGCGCGGAATCGCATCATCGCTGGACTTACGCTGGGGACCATCGTTGTCGAGGCCCCGGCACGGTCGGGCGCGTTGATCACGGCAGACTTCGCGGTCGACTACGGCCGCGAGGTGTTCGTGGTGCCGGGGAGTGTCTTGTCGGATGCCAGCGAGGGGTGCCATCGCCTGTTGCGAAACGGAGCGCGCATCGTGACGAGCGCGGCCGACGTCCTGGATGATCTCAACCTGGGGGTTCCTCATGCGCCGTCGGCGGTCCAGAAGGCTTTGCCACTGGACGAGGATGAGCGACGGTTGCTGGCCCTCCTGACGAGTGAACCACAACACATCGATGAAGTGGCGGACGCTGCCGGACGGCCAGTGGCCCAGGTGGCAGCCTTGTTGCTGACGATGGAACTCAAAGGCCTGATTCATAACGCGGGCGCGCAGCACTACGCGCGGGGATAGTGGCGGGACATCCTGAGGCAGCCGCCTGGGATTCCGGGAGCGAGGAGCGCCGTGTCCACCGGCGCATCGACGACATGGCGCTTGACAGCCGCCGAAGGCATCGCTATGGTTGGCATCTAAGGAAGAGGCCTCACGTTTTTCACCGACCTCACGAAGACGAACTCAATTCCGCGTGGCGTGACGCCACGACGACTAGGAAGACTATGCCTGCGCCAACATTGACCAAGAACACCGTGAAGCGCCGATCCGCGAGCGCCTCGAAGACGAATGGAAAGACGACGGCCAGCTCGGGAGCGGGGCGCGGCAAGCTGGTGATTGTCGAATCGCCGGCAAAGGCGAAGACCATTGCGCGCTACCTTGGCCGTGGATACACGGTCAAGGCCTCCATGGGCCACATTCGCGACTTGCCGAAGAGCACCCTCGGGGTGGACGTTGATGACGGGTTCGCCCCCAAGTACCTCGTCCCACGCGATAAGCTGAAGGTCGTCAAGGAGCTGAAGGCGAGCGTACAGGGCGCCCGGGAGATCTTCCTGGCGACCGACCCTGACCGAGAGGGAGAGGCGATTGCCTGGCACCTTGTGGAAGCCACGGAGGCGCAGAATAAGCCGGTGCGGCGTGTCGTCTTCAACGAGATCACACCGGAGGCAGTGACCGCGGCGATTGAGAGTCCGCGCGAGATCGACATGCAGCTTGTCGATGCGCAGCAGGCGCGCCGGATCTTGGACCGGCTGGTTGGTTACGGCGTCAGCCCCCTGCTGTGGAAGAAGGTGAAGCGCGGCCTCTCGGCAGGCCGGGTGCAGACGGCGGCATTGCGCATGGTGGTCGAGCGGGAGCGGGAGCATCTCGACTTCGTCCCCGTGGAATATTGGTCCCTGGAGGCCGATCTGGCCAAGCGGGTCAAGGGCGAGCCGCGGAAGCAGGACCTGTTCCGGGCCACCTTGCAAAAGATCGGCGGCAAGAAGGCGGAGCTCAACACCGAGGCGGAAACGCGGGCGGTCGTCGATGGTCTGGAAGGGGCGTCATACCGGGTTGGCACGGTAACGCGCCGTGAGACCCGGCGGCGCCCGTCGGCTCCATTTACCACCAGCACCCTTCAACAGGAGGCATCGAGAAAGCTCGGGTATGCGCCGAAGCGGACGATGCAAATCGCGCAGAACCTCTACGAGGGTGTAGCGCTCGGCGCGGACGGGACGCAAGGTCTGATTACCTACATGCGGACCGACTCGACGAACGTGTCGGGGACGGCACAGCAGGCGGCGCGTGCCGTCATCAGCGTCAAGTTCGGTCCGGAGTATGTGCCGGATCGGCCGCCGGTCTATACCAAGAAGAGCAAGGGTGCCCAGGAGGCGCACGAGGCGATCAGGCCAACGGCGCCGCAGCGGGATCCACAGGCCGTGAAGCCGTTCCTGTCGGCGCAGCAATTCAAGGTCTACCAGCTGATTTGGCAGCGCTTTATTGCCAGCCAGATGGGGCCGGCGGTTCTCGATAACACCGGGGTAGACGTGCTGGCGGGGCCATCAGACCGACTCACCGTTGATGGAGCGCCGTATCAGTTCCGAGCCACCGGGTCGGTGGTGAAGTTCCCGGGATTCATGGCGGTCTACCAGGCCGGACGTGACGACGGCGATCAGGATGAGCTTGACAAGGGCGCCTTGCCGGTGTTGGAGGAGGGTGAGGATCTCGATCTCCGGCAGTTGCTGCCCGAGCAGCACTTCACGCAACCACCGCCCCGATACAGCGAGGCGACGCTGGTCAAGGCGCTGGAAGAGCGAGGCGTCGGCCGCCCCAGCACCTACGCGCCGACTCTGGAAACGCTGAAATACCGGAACTACGTCACCGTCGAGGAGAAGAAGCTCCTGCCCACCGAGCTTGGCTTCGTCGTCAACGATCAGCTTGTCGAGCACTTCCCAGGCATCTTCGATGTCGATTTCACCTCGCGCCTGGAGGAGGAGCTGGACGAGATTGCCGGCGGCGAACGGGAATGGGTGCCGACCATGCGGCAGTTCTATGGTCCTTTCACCGAGACGCTGCAACGGGCTGAGCTGACGATGGAGCGGGTGAAGATCCGCGACGAGCCGACAGATGAGGTATGTGACCAATGCGGTCAACCGATGGTGATCAAGCTTGGCAAGTTTGGGAAATTCATCGCCTGCAGCGGTTTTCCCGATTGCCGAAATTCCAAACCGTTGCTCCAGAAGATCGGCGTGACGTGTCCGACCTGCAAGCAAGGCGACGTGGTGGAGCGCCGGTCGAAGAAGGGGCGGGTCTTCTACGGCTGTGAGCGATATCCCGAGTGTGACTTTGTAAGCTGGAACAAACCGGTGAGCCAGCCGTGCCCGCGATGCGGATCGTTCATGGTCGAGGCAAATCGGAAGGGCCAGGTCCGATGTCCCGCGTGCGGCCATGACGGCGGAGCGTTGGCGGAATCGGCGTAGCTTGTGAGAGCCGAAGTCGCCGACCGGCTACGGTACAATTGAAGGCCAGGCGTCGGGTGGCGCCTGGCCACCGTCTGGTGCTCAGTCGCGCGCCGCTCCAGCGAAACGGATGCCCCCGTGAACGACTACCCTCCTGACCGCCGTGGGGTGCGTCCGCACGCCACCACGATTCTTGGTGTCAAACGGGGCGACGAAGTTGCGCTGGCAGGCGATGGCCAGGTCACGCTCGGCGATGTTGTCCTGAAGCATGGTGCTCGTAAGATCCGGACGCTGTACGACGGGCAGATCCTGGCCGGGTTTGCCGGGGCGGTGGCCGACGCGCTGACACTCTTTGGCAAGTTCGAGGCCCAACTCAAAGCGTGGGATGGCAACCTGCGCCGGGCCTCGGTAGAACTGACCAAGGAGTGGCGGACCGATCGGTACCTACGCCGGTTAGAGGCCCAGCTGATCGTTGCCGATCCGGAATCGATTCTCGTGCTCTCCGGCGACGGTGACGTGATCGAGCCGGATGACGGGATCGTCGCGATCGGGACGGGCGCACCCTATGCGACGGCGGCCGCCAAGGCCCTGTTGGCGCACTCTGGTCTGGACGCTAGGAGCATCGCCGAAGCGGCGATGGGCATCGCGGCGGAACTCTGCATTTACACGAACGATCGATTCACGATTGAGGTGGTGGGGAAAGCGGATGAGACTGGATCCGCGGACGAGCGCGATGAGAATGAGGAGCTTCCGCTATCCAACGAACCTTCCGCTCTGACTGGGTTCGACAGCGAGGACGAAGACGACGAAGATGACGAGGTGACCGTGCGGCATCGGGCCAAGCGCACGAACACTGACCCAGACGATGACCGCGGCGATCCTGCGGGCTCCGAGGAGAATGGCTGATGGCCGAAACACTGCCGCGAACTCAGGGGAGCGCGCCAGGTCTGCGGGTGTCCCCGGAATCTGACAATACCCGGCCCCACATGGAAAATCTCACGCCGGCAGAGATCGTCGCCGAGTTGGATCGTTACATCATCGGTCAGGCGGACGCCAAGCGCGCGGTGGCGGTGGCGTTGCGGAATCGTTACCGGCGCCAGCAGCTCCCTGACGAGATGCGACGAGAGGTGCAGCCGAAGAATATCCTGATGATCGGTCCGACCGGCGTCGGCAAGACGGAGATCGCCCGACGAGTGGCGAAGATTGTCGATGCCCCGTTCGTGAAGGTGGAGGCGACGAAATTTACCGAAGTCGGCTACGTCGGACGGGACGTCGAGAGCATCGTGCGTGACCTGGTTGAGGTCGCGATCAGCATGCTGCACAACGAGCGCCTAGACCAGGTCAAAGAAGAGGCGACGCGGGCGGCCGTCCAACGGCTGGCCGACATCTTGACATCGCAGACATTGCAACGCAAGCCATCACGGAACGGGCGGAAACCGGAGGGCGGCGCGGGAGAGAGCGATCTGGAAGTCCTTCGGCGCCAAGAAGCGGCCACGCAACGACGCCTGCGACGAGAACGCAAGAAGTTGCTCGAGCTGCTCGACGAGCAGGCGCTGGAAGAAGAGACCGTCGAGATCGAAGTCGATGACGAAGGGGCGTACGAGGAATACAACCCGCTGGAATTCATGACCGGGATGACGCCGGACGATCTTCATGAGACGTTTCAGGACTTCATCGACGGGCTGCTGACACGGCGAGGATCCCGCCGCCGCGTGTCGGTCCGAGAGGCAAGGCGGATCCTCACGCAACAAGAAGCGAACCGGATGGTCGATTTCGACGCGGTTGTCGAGGCGGCGATCCGGCGCGTCGAGGAGTCCGCGGTGGTCTTCATCGATGAGATTGACAAGACGGTGTCGGGCGAAGGCGACTACGGCGCTGAGATTTCAGGTGCTGGCGTACAGCGGGATTTACTGCCGATCGTCGAGGGGTCGGTGGTGATGACGCGGTATGGACCGGTCAAGACGGACCATGTCCTGTTCATCGCGGCCGGTGCCTTTCATCAGGCGAGGCCGTCCGACCTCATCCCCGAGCTGCAGGGGCGATTTCCGATCCGTGTGGAGCTGAACAGCCTATCCGAGGAGGATCTGTATCAGATTCTGACGGAGCCCCAGAATGCGCTGACTAAGCAGTACCAGGCCTTACTGGGCACCGAGGGGCTGACGCTGGAATTCGCGGAGGATGGACTGCGGGAAGTGGCGCGGTTGGCGACGCTCGTCAACTCGCGAACTGAGGATATCGGCGCCCGTAGGCTGCATACGATCATCGAGCGGGTGCTGGAAGAGATCTCATTCACGGCCCCAGACCGAGCGGGCGAGCGAGTGGAAATCGGCCAGCGGTTCGTCGAAGAGCGCGTCGGAGAGGTCGCGGATGACGAGGATCTGAGTAACTTCATCCTCTAACTCGTGTCAGTCGGAACGTGACGTTCAACATGAATCGGTGGAGCAGGCAATGCGGCGGGCCGTGGCGGTTGATCTGGGCGGGACAAACCTGCGGGCGGCAGCCCTCGATCAGGATGGGCATCTCACCGAACGGCGACACGTGAGCAGTGACGCGGCCGGTGGCCCGGAGGCGGTAATCGCCCGGATCGCGGAATTGGTCAGCGAGGTCGCGGGGGCGGCCGGCCTGTCGGCGGACGCTCCGGTCGGCGTGGCGGCTCCCGGGCCGCTCAACCCCGAAACCGGGATCGTTCATTACACGCCGAACCTGGAGAACTGGCGCGATGTGCCGCTTGGCCCCAAGCTGGAGGTGCTTACCGGTCGCCGGGTTCATCTCGGCAACGATGGCAATTGCGCGGTGCTCGGGGAGGCGTGGTTTGGGGCGGCAGCGGGTGCCCGGGATGTCGTCTACCTCGCGCTGGGAACCGGAGTCGGCGCGGGGATCATCAGCGGTGGCCGTCTTCTAACGGGGCGATACGGCCTGGGCGCGGAGCTCGGGCACGTGGTGGTAGCGCTTGATGGTCCCCGCTGCACCTGCGGCAGTGTCGGCTGCCTCGAGGCATTCGTGGGCGGATGGGCGGTGGCCCGAGAGGGGCGGCTCGTCGCTGAGACCGCGGACGGTTCCGCGATTCGCGAGCTGGCCCAGGGAGAACCTATCATGCCAAGCGTGATCGCGGCGGCGGCGGACGCCGGGGATCCGGCGGCACGGGCCATCTTGTCACGGGCTGGACGTGCCTTAGGCGCCGCCATCGGCGGCTTCGTCAATACCTTCAATCCGGAGCTCGTAGTCATCGGCGGTGGACTCGCGACCCTTGGCGAGAGCCTCTTGCGCCCGGCGCGGGAGGCGATTCCGACGTATAGCTTTCCGGCAACACGAGACGCGGCCCGGATAGTGAGCTCAGCCCTGGGCAGCGATACGGGGCTCTTCGGCGCCGGGGCCCTGGCGCTCGCCAGCGGGGATGTTTGACATGGGCTAAGTGCAGTGCGAAAGTTATGCTTCCCGAACAGGCTCATCGCCGCAAACCGCGCGGTGCTCCAGCGTCAGCCGTCGTGAATGCTTGACACCGCAATGGGTGGGTGATAGATTCCGCCAAACCTTTTATGAATAATCGAGGATCCGGAGACTCGTCGCATGCGGCCCGATGATTCATTGGTATCCTAGGCGCATCATCCGCGATGGAATGACCAATCGCCGGAGATCGTATTTGGGGGCGGAGCCGCGATGATGCGCTACATCGCCGGTCGGGTCTTTTGGTTCGTCCCGACCATCTTGCTGCTCATCGGCCTGACGTTCACCATTCTCAAACTGACGCCCGGCACGGGAGTCGTGCCCGCGGGCGCCCAGGTGGTAACGCAGGATCAGATCGAGTCCCTCAAGCGCAACTACGGGCTGGATAAGCCACTCTATCAGCAGTTTGGCATCTACGTCTGGAACGCGGTGCGCGGCGATTTCGGGGACTCTTTTCAGCTTCGGGGCCAATCCGTCAACTCAATCATCAGCCGCACGTTCCCGATCTCACTGAGGCTAGGGGCCTATGCAACGCTGTTCGCGGTCGTCGTCGGCCTGACGTTGGGCGTCATGGCGGCGGTGAATCAGAACGGCATGCTGGACTACCTGTCGGTCACCTTCGCGATCCTCTTCTATAGCCTCCCGAACTTCGTCATGGGTTTCCTGCTGATTCTCCTCTTTGCCGTCTGGCTCCCGAAGCAAGGGGTGGATCTGGGATTTAACATCGGTGGTGCCCAGCGGTGGCAGGATTGGATTCTGCCGACTATCGCCCTCGGCGCCGCGCCGCTGGCGACCATCGCCCGCTATACCCGGTCAAGCGTGATCGAGGCGATTCGATCCGACTATGTCCGGACCGCGCGGGCGAAGGGGCTGTCCGAGCGTGGTGTCGTTACCAAGCACGTGTTGAAGAATGCATTGATTCCAGTCGTCACGTTGATTGGGCCAATCTTTGCGGCGGTAGGGACGGGCTCGTTCTTTGTTGAGGAGGTCTTCAACATTCCAGGAATGGGGCCGTTCTTCGTCGAGAGCATCACGGCGAAGGACCAACCGATGGTCTTGGCGGTAGTGCTGATCTACGGGGTGTTTCTGGCTGTGATGAACCTGTTGGTGGACATCGTCTATGGGTTCATCGATCCGAGAATTAGGTACTAGGATGCCGAGACAATGAGTCGGCCGGGGCATAGATGGGTTACGCCATCCGAAGACCGGTTCGACGGGTTCTCTAAGGCGGGGGTCAGCATGGTGCAATCGCGGTCTTCGGACACGGCGCTCGGGGGAGCCGACGCGCGCCCGCGGACCAATCCGGAGGCGGCGGCCGGGAGCATGCCCCGGCCGGAAGCGATGCCGGCCGAGCTGGGGGCACGCGCCCTTTCCGCTAGCGAACGGAGGCAGCGAAGCCTGTGGGGCGACGCCTGGCGCAGGTTGCTCAAGAACAAGCTGGCGGTGATAGGGCTTGTTATCGTCACTACGTTCGTCATCCTGGCGGCCTTCGCGCCGTGGATCGCCCCCTATACGCAGTCCGAAGTCGTCGATCCACGACTGACGCGGCAGGCACCGAGCTGGACGTGGCCCGCCGGGCTGGATCAGAACGGCCGCGACATCTTCAGCCGGTTGCTCTACGGGGCGCGCGTCTCGCTGGTCGTCGGGGTTCTGGCCCAAGCGCTCGTGTTTGCCATCGGCGTGCCGATCGGCGCAGCGGCGGGCTATTACGGTGGCAAGGTGGATAACACCTTGATGCGGCTGGTGGACGTGGTGTACGCCGTGCCTCAGCTGCTGCTCGTGATGATCTTTCTCAACCTCTTTGGCCCGGGCCTGACCAACATCTTTATCGCGATCGGGCTCGTCGGGTGGGTGACGCTCGCGAGACTGGTTCGCGGCCAATTTCTCTCGCTGCGGGAGCAAGAATACGTTAACGCGGCGCGAGTCACCGGCTCGACTGGGTACCAGATCATGTTCAAGCACCTGTTGCCGAATAGCTGGACACCAATTATCGTGGCGCTAACCTTTGGGATCCCGACCGCGATCTTCACTGAGGCGGCGCTGAGCTTTGTCGGCGTTGGGATCATGCCGCCACAGGCAAGCTGGGGGCAAATGGTCGGTCAGGCGAGCCAGTCCGGCTACGTCCAGTCGGACCCTCACATGCTGCTCTTTCCCGTGATCGCCATCGGCCTGACCATGCTGGGGTTCACGTTTCTCGGAGACGGCCTCCGCGACGCGCTGGACGTGAAAGGCATGGAATGACGGGCCGATAGCTGTTAGTCGTCAGCGGCCAGTGGTCAACCAAAGGAGGATGGATGCTGAGATAAGGTTGTCGGACGGAGGATAGGCGCGGTGGCAACGGGATGTCGCGGGATCGAAGGCGTATACGTAGGATGAGGAGGGCGATATGAGTGAGCTAAACGAGACAGTTGCGACAAAGCGGCGACAGATCGAAGAGCAATTGCGGCGGGCGAGCATCAACCGGCGGGCCTTGCTGAAGGGCGCGGCGGGGTTCGGGGCCGGCGCGGCGGCGCTCGGCAGCGACTTCACACGCCGTCTACCGGTTGCCGGAGCGCAAGACGCGACGAATCCAGACCCGGAG
>DASYWB010000152.1:0-3318 GCA_035936495.1 Thermomicrobiales bacterium | reverse complement strand
GTCCACCAGCGTATCGATCAGGCGGACACCGGGAAAACGTCGCCGGGCCAGGAGGTAGGCGAGCGGAATGCCCAGCGCGACGATGATCCCCAGGCTGACGAGCGAGGTGACCAGGCTGAGGACGAGCGCCTGCCGCAGCGTCGTGACCGACGCCGCGCCGAGGTCACGCCCTTCCGCCACCGCCCGCCAGACCATCGCCGCCAGCGGCACGACGAGAAAGAGGACGAGGATCGCCGACGGGATCCCAAGGGCGACGCCGGAGCGTTCGCGTTTATCCATCACGCCCCGGTCACCAACTTACCTCTAACGCCTAACGTCTAGCTCGAACCCGTACTCGCCAAGCGTCGCCTGGCCCTCCGGACTGAGCACGTAGGCGATGAAGGCCGCAGCCAGGGCATGGTCGCCGCCTGCAACCTCGGCAGTCGGGTAGCTGGCGACCACGTTGACGTTATCCGGGATCTCGATAGTCGTCACGGCGTCTCCGGCGGCCACGGCGTCAGAGACGTAGACGATGCCCGCGTCCGCCTCACCGAGTTGCACGCGCGTCAAGACGCCGCGTACGTCCTCTTCCTGGGAGACGATATTGGCCGCGACCCGCCCGGCGAAGTCCTCGCCGTGGGCCGCGGTCTCCTCCGCCATTCGGCAGATCGCCTGGCGGGCGTAGCGCCCGGCCGGGACCTCCGGCTGGGCGAGCACGAGCTTGACGCCTTCCCCGGCCAAGTCGGCGGGTGTTCGGATGCCCGCCGGGTTGTCGGCGGGAACGACCACGGCGAGCCGGTTACTCGCGAACGGTATGGGCTCACCCGCGATCCGCCCCGCCTCAACCGCCGCCTGCATCCGTGCCTGGTCGGCCGGGGCGAAGACATCAGCCTCCGCGCCCTCGGCCAGTTGCGTCGCCAGGGCCTGGGAGCCACCGAAGTTGAAGGTGATCTCCAGACCTGGCACGTCCGCTTCTAGGTCCGCTTTGATCTCGGTGAAGGCATCGGTCAGCGAGGCGGCGGCGAAGACGGTCAACTCACCGCCTTCATTGGGGAACGGCGCATGCGTGGGGTCTTCCACCGGCGCATCGCCTGGAGGCGTCGCCACCGGCGTTGCCGGCGAGGGCCTGGCTGAGCACGAGATGCTCCCTTGGGCACGGCTCAGCGTCGCGGGTGGCACCCCTCCCCAGAGGGAGGCGAGAACGACGGCGAGCACCAGATGGCGCAGCGCCCATCCCCCTTGTCGCGCGATCCCGACCCGTGCCATCATCGCTAGAGCACCACGTTAGTCAATGATTGAATATCCACGGAGCCGAGGGTAGGAGACCAGTCGAGGGCTGTCAAGCGAAACGGCGTGGATTGGGCGTTCAACCTTCAGAAAGGGAGCGAGCATGAACGAGGTCTTAGCGGAGATCGATGCCTGGCAGGAAGCGGGGAACCAGGTGGCGATCGCGACGGTCGTCAAAGTCGAGGGCTCAGCCCCCCGCCCGGTTGGCGCCACGATGGCCGTCTCCAGCGGTGGCGACTTGGCCGGCTCGGTCAGTGGCGGCTGCGTCGAGACGGATGTCTTCGTCGAGGCCCAGGAAGTGTTGAAGACCGGCATCCCCAAGCTGCTGCGCTACGGCATCAGCGACGAGATGGCCTGGGACGTCGGTCTCGCCTGCGGCGGCACCATCGAAGTCTTCGTGGAGCCACTGGAAGCGGAGGGGAAATAGGGAGGCTTCTCGTGAACACTGCTTAACAAGAGGCCAGCCGGGGGAATGGAATATGTATCCATGAGCTATACGGCGCATGGTGAATCCCGGCTTCTGAGTCGTAACGTCACTGAAGATCAGATTCGCGAGACATTGGAGCTTCCACATACGCTCTATCAGAATGAAGGCAAATTTGTCGCCGAGCGATTCGATGAAGGTTGGACGCTGCGTGTGGAGTACATTGAGCGCATCACCGAACTTGGCACTGACGCTCGGGTGATCTCAGTCATCCGGATGCCAGGCAATCGGATGAAGGAGAGAAGGTGATGAAAGTGACGCTCGACCCTGAAGTCAATGCGCTGTACCTGTGTGTGCGAGAAGGCGAGACGGCTGAAACCGTCGAACTGGATGAAGGAGGACTCATCTACCTAGACATGGATGCCGAAGGCCACCCCCTCGGCATCGAGTTTATCAACGCCGACGACTTCCTCCCGTTCCTGCGCCGGCGTGGTGGCACGTTTGAACTCGCGGATCATATTCCGGCCCGAGATGTTGAGAGGGCTCGCGCACTGACTCGTTAAGCAGCCGGGTTAAAAGACCACTGGACTGTTGACGGGCTGACGGCCTACGCCACAAGCCGTAGTCTGCTTTCTAATAAGGGAAGTGGTTACGTCCGACAGGCGCACCTGAGGGTAGTGCTCTTGCTAGTCCTGAGGCTACTAGAGTAAACCAGGACGGTAACCAAACATTTTCAGAAGATGAGCCCAGAAGAGCAAGCGACCGAACTACTTCGTCAGATGAACGATCCCGTACTGGCGCAAAAGCGGCTGTCGGAGCTCGTCGAGCGGGTGAAGCAATATGAGGAGAAATACCAACTCGACTCACGCTTAATCCATGACGCGATTGATAACGGGCAGCTAACTGAAACCCTGGAGATTTGTCACTGGATTATTGACTATGACCTTCTCACGCGAGCGAAGGCGCGATAGCGTAGGGGATCCTCATGGTTGGAATGCGCTTCAGAATTACCTGAAAGTACACGACGCATATCTCGATAGTTTTCGCACCTACTTCGTCTTAGATGCCGATCTCCGATACGAATTCTCACCACTGGACCTCGTCCAAATCCAAGGCCGTATCCATTGCCAACAAGCGAGTCTCTAGTCGTCTGGTCCGCTCTCTCCGACGACGCGCGCGTAGTTCGCCGGGTCGGTCACACCCTCGGTCATCAGCAAGACAACCTGAGCATCCTGGGTGAGGCCCAGCTCCTGCCGAGAAGGACCACCCTCGCTCCGGACCACGGCCAGCAACCCCGCGAGCGCGGCGGCCCCCGTCTCGCCCGCCTTGATCCCCGACGACGCCAGCAACCGCATCGCATAGCGGGTCCAGGCGTCGTCAATCGCCAGGAAGCCATTGATCCCAGCCGAGACATCGGGCCAGGCGACGAGCGACGGCTCATCGCAGTTCAGGCCGGCCATGATCGACCGGTGCGGACCGGAAACCGTGACCGGATGCCCGGCACGTCGCGAGGCGAGCAGGCAGGCAGCGCTCTCAGGCTCGACCGCGATCAGTCGCGGACGGTGCGGAGTAGATCCAGCGTAGTGGCGGACGGCGGCCGCCGCCAGCGCCCCAACCCCGCACGGGAT
>DASYWB010000151.1:0-4507 GCA_035936495.1 Thermomicrobiales bacterium | reverse complement strand
CGCAAGAATCAGTGCCGGCATTGGCAACTCGTCCGCCAGTGCGCCAAATCCGAAGCCGAACGCGAGGTCGCCGCGCGTCAATCCCGCGAGCATCCCACCGGCAAGGATGCCGCCGAAAAACCATATGCGCCAGGGTTCGGAGGCTGACCGGAATCGCGCCAGCGAAAGCACCTGGCCGTAGGCGCCGACGGAGCCGAGCGGTTTGTTGGCGACCGCGAACATCCCGACGATGAGCAAGCCAAGCGTCGGTCCGGCAATGAACCAGGGAATGCGATCAGGCAAGAGGTCAGGCATGGCGATGCTCCTGAGTAGAACCATGTTGATTTGTAAGTGAGATGTCAACATGTCCATCATCCACGCGGAGGGATGGCAAGTCAAGGGTGTTTCTGGACCTGACGTACCCGTTCTATTCGCCGGTCTTGCCGTCGATCCGCTCGCGGAAGATATCGGCGTGGCCGTTGTGGCGAGCAACTTCTTCGACCATATGGGTGAGGATCCAGCCGAGTGTTTGCTCCTTGCCGGGTCGCTTCGCCCGGTCATCCCAGGCCGCCGCCGCGACGATAGACCGTGAGCGCTCGATTTCACTCTTGTAGAAGTCGATGATGGATGCGGCCGTCTCACCCGGTTCCACGCGCCAGTCGGCGTCAGGGTCTTCTTCGGTCCAGGGATCCGGCAGCTCCACGCCGGCGAAGACGATACCGAACCACCATCGCTCGACGTAGGCAAGGTGCTTGACCATGCCGAGCAAGGTCATGGTGGAGGGCGGGAATGGCCGCCGGAGATCCTCGTCACTCAGGCCATCGATCTTCCAGAGCAGCGTCGCCCGCTGGAAGTCGAGAAAGGCCGCGAGCATCTCCTTCGGCGGCGCGGCGAACGGCGGTTCCGGACGATTGTCTGTCTGCATGTTCATCCTTTGCCTGGCCGAATCCCTTCAATCCCTCGACGAATTTCCCACGTGAGAGAACGCTGAGGTCAGGCCGAAGTGGCGACATCAACGCTCGCGACGATGACCTCGGCCCGGCTCGGTGCCGCGAGGTTAGCCTCATCCTCATCCTCTAGATATAGTGAGATAGCCTCCTCCGCGCGCTGAAGCGCTTCTTCCACCGTTGCGCCATCGGTGACGCACCCCGGCAAAGCCGGCACCGTTACCGTGTAGCCTCCACTCTCCAGGTCGGGAGTCAGCAGCACTGTAAATCGCGACATCATGGTTCCCCTCTCGGTAATCAACCGTCGTGCATCCGTGTGCATTCAAAGGAGTGAGCGAAGCTCTTCAGGGCTTATATCCGCCTGCTTCAGGATGGCACGGAGCGTGCCCATTGGGACATCCTTACCGCCGTGATTGGGAACGATAGCAATCCGGGAACCACGTCGGAGCTTGATATGACTTCCCGACTGGCTAACCTGCCGAAAACCGGCTTGTTCAAGTGCCGCGAGGACTTCTCGCGTTTTTGGAACGGGAAGACCAGCGGCCATGCCATCTCCAGCACGATGTTATCCCAACCCATCCACGAATACGACCGCGACCCGCGCCGGTCCTTGGACGCCGACCGTCAGCACGCGCTCGATGTCGGCGGTGCGGCTGGGACCGGTGACGAGGGTGGCGTAGCCGCCGCCGGGCTGAAGGGCAACTGCCCGCAGCGCGTCGACCGCGTCATCCAGCGATTCCACGAGTCGGTCCGAAGGACACAGCACGAGCTGAGTGGCGGCGAGCATGCCGATGCCCCGGTCGGCGAGCGTGGGTTCCGCCAGCATCACTGAGCCGGTTTCAGCGACGGCGAGCCGGGCCAGGCTTAGCCCGAGCGGTGCATCGCGCGTAGACGAGAGTTCGGACGCCGTGTTCAGGCGTAACCGCTGACCGGCCAAGGCGGAGATGAGGTCAGGGGCAACGGCTTCCAGTTCGGCGGCAATAACGAGGTCAGTCGTGCCGAGTTCCTTCGCCAGCCTGGTGATCGTTTCGGCCGCGATGCCGATCGTCCCTGCATGCGACACGTTGACACCGAGTGCCCCGGCGCGTTGCCGGAATGCCTCCAATCGCCCCTGAAACTCGACGCGATTATCTTCCTGTTGCGGTCCAGCCATGTCGTCTTTCACCGGGATTCCAGCCTAGGAGCCGGAAGGGTTTGCCTGAGAGGTGGCTATCCACCACACCGGGTTGCCCGTACGTGGCGGGGCCGGGCGGGGCGGAGGCGGAGAGGAGAAGGAACTGCACGCTCTCTGCCGTCCGCCGCCTGCCCGCGCGTTACAGCATCGCCCCGACGATCCAGGGGTTGAACTCTTCTTCACCGACCCCGGCCAGTTCGCTCTTGCTCTGCTTGCCGGAGGCGACGGCGACGATCTCTTCGAAGATCTGCTGCCCCAGTTCTTCCAGCGGCATGCCATCCAGAACCTGGCCACAGTTGATGTCCATGTCCGGTTCCTGACGGGCATAAAGCTCGGAGTTGGTCGCGAGCTTGATGCTGGGTGCTGGTTTGAAGCCAAAGCAGGAGCCACGGCCGGTCGAGAAGACGACCATATTGCAGCCGCCGGCGACCTGGCCCGTCACGGAGACAGGATCGTAACCGGGCGTGTCCATGTGGACGAAGCCGTGTTCGGTGATGCGCTCGGCATAGCCGACGACTTGGTTGAGCGGTGTGTTGCCCGCCTTAGCAATGGCGCCGAGCGACTTCTCGTAGATCGTCGTGAGACCGCCGAGCTTGTTCCCCGGTGCCGGGTTGTTGTCGATGCTGGCACCGAACATCGCCGTGTAGTGCTCCCACCAGTGGATGCGATCTACCAGTGCCTGCCCAACCTCCTTGCTCTTGGCGCGTCGCGTCAGCAGGTGCTCGCCCCCGTAGACCTCCGTCGTCTCCCCGAGGACGACCGTCCCACCTTGGCGGACGATCTCGTCGGCGGCCAGCCCGAGCCCAGGATTCGCCGTCACCCCCGACCAGCCGTCGGATCCACCGCATTGCAGGGCCACGGTCAGCTCCGAGACAGGAATGTCCTCACGGACGGCTTCATTCGCGCCCGGTAGCAACTGCTTGACAGCCTCGATACCGGCCTCGACGGTCTTGTGGAATCCGCCGTCCTGCTGGATCGTCAGGACTGTTGGCGTCCGCCCATTGCCCAAGCCCGTCGCGCTGATCATGTCTTCGGGCTGGTTGACCTCACAGCCAAGACTGAGCAGCAGATAGGCGGCGACGTTGGGATGATCGACGATCCCAGCCATCGTCCGCTGGAGTTGCCCGAGATCGGTCGAGCCATAGTGCGCGCCGCATCCTCCCTTGGTCGGAAAGGCGATCACGCCGTCAACGTTAGGGTAGGCATCAAGCGCGCCTGGCCGCCGGAAGTAATCGACGACGGCCCGCGTCGCCGATGACGAGCAGTTGACAGAAGCCAGGACCGCGACGTAGTTTCGGGTGCCGACGCGTCCGTCCTTCCGGCGGAATCCCCGGAACGTCCGCCGTTCCGCTTCCGGCACGAACTCGACCGGCTTGTAATCTTCACCAAACGCGTAGTCCAGCGTGAGCTGTCCTTCGCCGACCGCGAGATTATGGCTGTGGACGTGGTTGCCGACCGCAATCGGTTCCGTCGCGAAGCCAATAATCTGTCCATATTTGTGCACTGGCTGTCCCTCGGCAACCTCACGCAGCGCGAACTTGTGCCCCGGTGGGATCATTGCCGTGACCTTCACGTCGCCGTTGGCGGTTGTCAGTACCGTGCGCGGGAAGAGCGGCTGCTTGGCGACGGCCACCTCATCTTCCGGATGCAGGCGGACCGCCACCTGATCCAAGGGTATGGGGCCAGCCGGACGCGAGAGCCCGGGATTCATCAATGAGGATGCTGTATTTGCTGATGCCATGGTGACTCTCCTTATCCTGAATGTGTGACCAAATGCTCGCCAGGCAGCTTATGGATTGCTATGAGGCATGGCGTCTGGGCACGGTACGCCGTGCACCTACCATGCCGCTCAATCCCAGTCATGATGCCTTGGCGCTGGGCGTGACGGGAAAAGAACTGCTCGTTCCCATTATCTACCGTGCCGTCAAACCGCCGTCGACCACCATCTGCGCACCGGTGACGTAGCTCGATTCATTGCAGGCGAGGAAGAGGGCCATGGGGGCGATCTCATCCGGACGGCCCATCCGGCCGAGTGGTTGCCGGGCATGCAGGGCGGCCTTCGTTTCCTCATAGGTGTCGGCGTGGAACCGCCGCAAATAGCCCTCGACGAACGGCGTCTCGACGGTGCCGGGGCAGATGCAGTTGCAGCGGATACCCTGCTCGATGAAATCCATCGCTGTAGACTGTGTCATCGAGATGACCGCGCCCTTCGTCGCGCAGTAGGCGAATCGCCGCGCCACCGCGACCTGTCCGGCGACCGATGCCATGTTGACGATGTTCCCGCCTTGAGGATCCTGGCTCAACATCTGTTCGACCGCGGCCTTCGTGCAGCAGTAGACCCCGCGGACGTTGACCGCTAACAGGCGGTCGAAATCTTCCGGCGCGGTCTCGGTAACGCTTCCGACCA
>DASYWB010000150.1:0-4109 GCA_035936495.1 Thermomicrobiales bacterium | reverse complement strand
CGGCAGATGATCGCCCTCCGCCAGGATGGAATCGGGATTCGCGAGATTCGGCAGCGCTTTGGCCGGTAGAGCAGCGAAGTGGAGTGGACAGCATGACGGTATCGTGGAGGCCGGCAGTGCAACGACGTGGGCAGCGCGGATCTCCGCCCGCCCGCCTCACGCCACGCCGCCAGGAGGACCGCCGATGAGCGCCTATCGCCATCTCGGTCTGGCTCGTGATCCTTTCGCGCCGTCCTCCTCCGATCACGCCATGTTCCACCGCACGCTCGGCCACGAGGATTGCCTCCAACGCCTGCAGCGGGCGATCCACCGCCAATCCGGCCTGGCTCTCGTCCTCGGTGAGGCCGGGTACGGCAAGAGCACGATCAAGACCGCGTTGCTCCACGAGTTGCGCCGCGATGCCGACATCGAGATCGGCATCATCGACGACCCTCGGGCCTGCCGCACCGATGTCCAATTCCTCCGCGCCATCCTTGATCAGTTTGGGCTCGTTGCCGATGGGCGGAGCGCGCTCGACTTGATCTCCGGTTTCCAGCACTACATCGGGGACCATGATGCCGCGGGACGCACCATGCTCCTCGTGATTGACGAGGGCCACCATCTGACCAGTGCTCAGCTGGAGATCGTACGCACCCTGCTCTCATTCGATCCCAACGGTGACCAGAGCCAGCGCGTCATGGTCGTCATCTTCGCGCAACCCGAGCTGGAGGAGAAGATCCGGCGGAAGCGGAACCTGGCGCGGCGGCTGAGCATGACGCATACGCTCAATCCACTCAACCGGCGCGACACCGCCGCCCTGATCGGCCACCGCCTCAATCTTGCCGGTCAGCCGGTCGACGCGCCCTATCTCCTCCCGGAAGATGCGATCGAGGTGATCTATGAATGCACCGGCGGTGTGCCGCGGGCGATCATCGACGCCTCCGACGCCTGCCTGGACGCGGCCATCGCGCTTGGCCAAACCACTGTCGATGCCGCGCTTGCCGCACGGGCCAGCGCCATCGCGGTCGCCCGGGCCAACGCGTCCGGCGGCACACCTCACCCTTCGGACCGCGCCAATGGGCACCATGCGGTGGGCGAGGGCCCGGTCCAGACGCGCATCCCGTTTGCCGCGAGGCACGATGAGGTTGCCAGGACTCACCTTCACGGGGGTGAACAATGACGGCACGAATTCCGCAGCGGAGTGGCTCCATCAGATCATCACTACCAGCGTCGCCGGTATCATCGAGCCGCGCGAGGAGCGATTCGGCTGGACGTGAGCGCGAGGTCCTTGGGAACAAGAACCTCGCGCCCGCGCCGGGCCATCCGGCCACCGGGGCGGGACCAACCATGCCAGGCGCAAATGGGCGCACGGCACACGCGAGCAGACGCGAAGGAGGAATGAACATCGAGAAGCATCGCCGGGCCACATCACGCGCGGCTCAATTCGTCGTTCTCGCTCCCCTGTCTCTCCATGCGACCAGCCGGCGCCAACCGGCTGGGAGTCGCGGAGCATATGGGCAAGAGCGAAGAATGGGCCCGTGGCGGACAAAGAGAAAGGCCGGCGCGCCAACGCCGACCCATCCTTCGTTCATCAGATTGTCTCGGCACCAGAACAACGCTCGCTAAGCGCTTTCTTCCGGGAATGCGAACGGACCGTCGCCAAACCGCCTGTTCGTAACCCGGTCAACCGATTTCGCCGCTACCCCGCCAAGGGAGGGTTTGTTGCACCCAAGCGACGCTTCTATTCTAAACACGCCCCCTAGGTCGTGTCAATACGTCACGCCAACCGCCGGTTCACCGGAGGAGTTTGGCTTGCCGGACATCCGTCGCGACGGAGCTCCCCGGTGACCGCCCCTCACGGCCGCGGCGTGCGGACCACGCCCCCATCCGACGAGACCCGGCAGGGGTCCAGCCCGGAGCAAGCTGCCTCACCGACCGGCGTGGTTGGCGATGCCGGCACCACCCAAGCAGGCGAAGACGTCCGCCGCCGGGGCTGGTTCTGGCACTGGAACAGCGTCGTCACCCAGTATGCCCCGTTGCTCGGCCTCAAGGGCGTCGGCCTCCTCAACTCGTACACGGTCTGGACCGACCGCCGCGAGGAGTCGCCGCACCGTGGCTATGCCTTCCCGTCGCAACAGCGGGAGGCGGACTTCTACGGCGAGGATCGCGCCGAGCTGATTACGATCAACAAGATCCTCGTCGCCCTCGACCTGATCGAGATCCGCAAAGAGATGGTCCTCCGCGCCGATGCTCAGGGGCGGCGCTGGCGCGTACCCCACAACTTCTATCGCGTCAAGGACCATAGCGACGGATTCACGCTTTCGACCCGCGACGTCATGCGTGTCGTTGAGCTTGCCGATCGCGATAAGGCGGTCTACCGGTACGTTCGCCGTCTCTTCTCACCACGCTTTGCCCCAATCGACAGTGACAACGTCTGGCACCGGATCATGCCCGAGCTGCGTGAAAACGAGATCTGGCAGCGGCTCGCCGCCCGGGCCGAACGCGAAGAGACGAAGGCCAGCGCTCGCACCCGGGCCGGGCACGCGGCCCGCCGGGCCAATCTGGCCGAAGTCACGCAACTTGGCTCGGAACCCGGTCCTCCGACACATACCGACACCGATAACGACAGCGCCAACGACACTACTTCGGGTCCTGATCAAACCTCTGTTGCAACCACCAACGCTGGTTTGGAGGTGGATGTTGAAGCCACCAACAATGGTTCGGGACCCGATGTTGCCACTGCCAACGAAGGTTTGGACCAGTTTTCGTCAACCGCTGTTGATCCGATCAACGACGGAGGCCCGACCGATGTTGACTCGACCAACACGACGTATAACCAACTACGTTCAACTACTACGACCACAACGAGAGCCATCCACGAGGAAGGAGGATCCGGTGATTCTGGTGAGAGGCTCGTGAACGGGATGGATACGGGAAGCCCCGTTCGAGGAATGGAGGACGTGGCGGCGTCGAGCGGTGTCGTTAGCCGTCCGGACCGGGCGGTTCCCTTTGACGCTCCCGGTGAAGACGCCGCGACTCAAGCGTTTGAAGATGCGAATGCTCGTCGTTCGACGCCGGCCGAACGGCAACTCCTCCGGGGTCTGGCCGAGCGCTTTGATCCGGCGGCGGCGAGCGACGGCGCGACCGGTTGGGAGTGGGTAAAGGCCGCAATCTATGAAGCGGTGGAAGCGGGGAGCGCCTTCGTTGCCCCCCGTCGATTGCGTGAAATCTTGTCCCGGTGGGAGCGGGAAGGGACGCGAGACGGCGAGAGAGGAGACGGCGAGACGGCGAGACGGCCGGACGGCAAGCCGACCAGGCGATCGGGCGGCCAGGGAAGGGACGCCGGTGGATCATCCGCTTTCGAGGAAGGCCATCATCGAACCGGCCCGCGAGACTTCTCGCCGTCTGACCGTCTCGCCGTCTCGCCGTCTCCACCCCCGGATATCCCGTTGCCGCACGGCTTTGGCGGGCACCGGACATGGGCGTTCACGATCGGGTTGCTCGCAAACTCGATAGACCGCGAGCGACTCGTTGAGCTGACGGAGGGAACTGCAATTGTGGGCTATCGCGACGGCGAAGTCACGATTGGCGTGCCGGACCCGATCCGCGCCGAACAGCTCGCGACCACCTACCGCGACCTTATTTCCCGGAAGCTCGGGGAGGCGATGCGCCGCCCGGTTCGGATCGCGGTCATCACCACCGCAAGCGACCAGTCGCCAGATTTATCGCCGGAGGCTGTCGGGGTCGGCAACACGTCGAATCAACACGCCCCGACGCGTGCCAACCAGGAACAAGCGCCTCCAGACGTGGCCCCGCGGGCACAGGACTTTGTCATCCAGGAATGCGGTGTGCCAAGCCGGCAGGTCTGGGCGGCGGTCCTTGCCGAGTTGACAACGCGGGGCGACGTCAGTCGCGCCAACGTGGACACCTGGCTCCGCCCTGCCGGCATCATAGGTCGCGGCGAGGATGGCGCCGTGATCATTGGCGCCCCGACCAAGCTGGCCCAGCGCCGCATCACCGCCCGCTTCATCCCGGATCTGAAAGCATGCGTGGCGGCCGTGGCCGGGGCGCCGCTTGACATTGAGATCGTCATCTCCGCCGAGTGGCTGCGAGATCACCCGGATCAGGGG
>DASYWB010000149.1:0-9762 GCA_035936495.1 Thermomicrobiales bacterium | reverse complement strand
CCTATCCCTGGTTCGTGCTCATGTTCGCGGTCAAGTTCTATGGCTGGTGGGGATTGGCCTTTCTCCCCTACAACGTGATGCTCTGGTTCAGCGTCGTCTACCTCGGGCACCACTGGGTCATTGACATCCTAGCTGGCATTGTCCTGGCAGTAGCCTGCTACGTGGCGCTTCAGATCGTCTGGCCGCGCCTCATGGCCGGGATCTCCGTCCCGGCGCCGCTGGCAATCCGGCGGTTGGCCGCGCAGCGGAGTCGGTTGAGGCCCTGGCGTTTGCGCTCCCCATAAGATTCAGCCGCGCTCCCTCAACCCGGATGGGCCAGGGTATGAATCGTGCGACCGTCTGAAGGACGACGAGACGGCGAAACTGGAGGAATACTATGCCGCATCGGACACAGCGCGACCACGACAAGGATCAAGAGCTGGATCCGGCAGGCGAGCGTGGCGGCGACACCGGTCCTTCATCCTATGTAGGAGATGGCCCACAGGCCGAGAAGGGCGATCAGCGCCGGGATAAGCCCGTCCACAGCGGGCCGACCCGCCCCGGCACGTCGCGCAACAAGAGCAAGCACGACAAGCGGTCCGGCTCCGACAGCAACGCCTCGGGGTAGGAGCGCCGGGCCGGGGATGGGCACCGGCAAACCGCGGAGGCTATTGGCAACAACTCATTGCCGCGAACACGGGCACCGCCGCGAATCTCGCGCAAACCTCACGACGCGGCAGCCGCATTAGGCGCAGAGATAGCGCACCACCTCCGGCACCAGCGTCTCCAGGGAGCCGCTGCTATCGACGGTTAGTGTGTCCTCAGGAAGATACTCACGCCAGGTACGCTCGTTTACCGGCGGGGTTTCGTGTGGTTCCTTCCATTGTGAGGGCTTTGCATCACGCTCGATGATACGGCGCTTGCGCACCTCGTCGTCCGCGATGCACAACACCACCCGCAGCACCCCTCCGGCCTCATTCGCGACCTTCGTGGCGTCTTCGAGGACCATCGGATAACCGGCCGGACTGTCGAGGACGACGCAGAGTCCTTGCTCGACCATCAGATCCCGGCCCAATTCGAGCATCAGGCCATAGGAGGCCGTCGCGGCCAAATCCTCGCTAGCACCGTGGGTGAGCAACCACGATTTGATCGTGTCTTTGTCGATGACCGGCCAGCGGAGCTCGCGCGCCACCGCTTTCGCCAGTGAGCTCTTGCCGGAACCCGGTGGCCCGGCCATCAATGCCACGGTCAATCGATCCACACGCCGTCTCCCGACTCTCCGAGTCCATTCCGCGCCGCGATTCGCCAGCGCGACATCCGGTGCGCGGGCGCGGAGGTGGCCTACTGTGGCCATGCCCCCTTGCGCCGTCACCTCTCCTGTATCCATTGATCGGCCGCGAGGTTCGCCGCGTCTACGACGTTGCCTCGTTGCTCGGGACCGGTTCAGCATCCTCGCCACCCGCGGACTTGCCACCGACTTCTTCCTCCTGGGATGGCTCGGGTGAGGCAACTCCCGTGCTGGCGCCGTAGGCAACGGCGGCGGCAACACCCGCCAGCCCGACCGGAGCCACCCAGCGAGGCAGCTTCGTACCCAAAGCGTGATCCAAGGAGTAGGTTCCGGGACCGGTCAGCATGAGGGTGGAGGCAACCGCCATGTTGACCACGGGCAGCTCCGCGCCACCACTCGTCACCCAGATGGGCTTGTTCCAATGCACCTTGATCGTTGCCATGCCCATCGAGCTAAAGATGCCGAGCAGCCCAAGCGGGTTGAGGAACCCGAGGGCCGTCAGCAGCCCACCCCCCAACTCCGAGAGCCCGGACAACGTTGCCCATTTCTTCCCCGGCTTGAGGTTGAGACTTTCCATGAAACCGCCCGTGCCCTCGATCCCATAGCCCCCGAACCACCCGAACAGTTTTTGCGCGCCATGTCCGGCCATCAGCCCACCGACAACGAGCCGCAGCACCAGTAATCCCACGTTGACCATTTCTGCCTCACTCCTCATCATAAGGATCTCCGGCTCCAATCCGAGCACAACTAACGCACATCAGATGCCTTGACCCGCTTAGCGGTTAGGCGCGAGGAAACCGATCCTGAGCGCGGTGCTATCCTCGCTGGCATCCCGGCCCAGATGGGGACGCGGCTTTCTTACCCGAGCACGCCGGCGGCGTCGCCGTTACCGTAGGCACCGAGAGAGACTCGCGGTATTGCCACACCGGGAGACGCACGAGCGCCACCCCGGCTCCAGTAGTGCCGACACGCAGCGCTCATCCCGCGCCCGCCACACCCAGGATGTGATGGTGCCTACCGGCACGTTTTTCAGCGGGATTCCCAGGGGCGGTTGCGCTACCCGGTCCGCACGAGCATCCGTACTAGGCGCTCCGTCCCCACCTCTCACGTCACGGCCGCCACCATCAGCTGCTCAACCGGCCTCAACGCCATCTCGCGACACATCCTACCCCCGCTCCGTCTCCTTCGGCACCCCACTAGTGCCCTCCTCGCCTCAGCGGTCGTCGTCTGTTCCTGCCCGACGTAGTCCGCACTCACGCCAGCGGGCACCCCGGAGTGCCCCGTCGACGGTTAGCCTACTGGCGCGCCCCCTATGGATATGGATGTTGCCGCCAGAGAGTAGGGGCAGGGTCAGAAAGCGCGGTAGCGCCTACAACTCATCCATACCTGCCGCCCGGGTGATCCCGACAGGGGTTGCAACGGTGGCATTAGACCTGCGCGAGCACAGAGCGGGGCGAATAGGGCGTCCCGACTGGACATTGACCTGACCGTCTAGAACGCATCGCGGAGGGACGACTCGATGGGAACGACGAGTACGGCCTGGCCACCAGACAGCCACGAGGGCTACGACCGCCTTAACGGCTCGGCCGTCTATAGCGGCGATCAGGAACGGTTGGGCCGCCTCGTGCAGATCTATCACCCCCGGGAGGAGATGCCCCAGGCACGCGGAGAGCATATCTTTCGCGTCCGGTCAGATCCCACGGCCAATCCCTTTGGCGCTAAAGATGCCTACATTCCCGAGATGGCTGTTCAGACCGTGGAGGGTCATCGGATGATCCTCACCCTGCCTGGCGATCAGATCATGGACCAAGGCTGGTCGACGCGCCCGGCAAACCTGGGCGATTTCCACCCGAGCGAACTCCTTGGCAACGAGTGAGGTGCACACGCTGTACAACGCCGGCTCTTCGTCCTACAAGCAGCGCTCCGGAGCGTGACGCACAGAGATCGTGTCACGATCGCCTCGGCACCGCCTGACGAAGCCGGGCCCTCTCACCCACGAGCTCGAGAGCCGACACCGGAGGACGCGCGGAGCCATCCTGCACCAGCAGGATCGCGGGGGCTTACCGACGGCCCAAGCCCAACTCGAGAGCTAGGGCGAGCACGCCCAGGCCAAGCGCGATGACGTCCTCCACCGCACCCCAAACAGGGTCCGGAACACCTGTAGCCTCCCGAAGCGCAGCCCGGGCATGGTAGCCACCATAGGCGCCGATGACCGCGCCCGCCGCTCCCAGCGCCGCGCCGCGCCACCGCCCGTCCCGGCTCTGTCCCACGACCACCGCGCCGGCAACGCTCCCAAACAGCAGCCGGCCCGCGAGCGGCACCGGCTCAAGACGGCTGGGCGTCGCCGGCAGCTTGTCCCCGACAACTTCGCCGAGAGCCAGGAGTCCGGTCAGGATCGGTGCCTTGGGCGAATCGAGCAGATCCCAGGCGCGGCCCGGGCCGGCGAACCGCGAATGCCGATCCGCCGCGACCGCCAGGAGCGCCAACGGCATCTGGGAGCGCATCCCCGCTACGATACCGAGGGCGAGCGCCTGTGCTCGCTTCGCGCCTTGCCCCGCCGCCTGCCCACCCATGTCAGCCCTCCTATGGACTCCCCGTCGGAACGCGGCGCCGGACGGTGGTTCCTCGCTACCGGGCACCTTGCGCATCCAACATCGCTAGGAAGCCCGCCGGCGAGACGATCGGGATGCCGCTGTAGGAGCCCAGCGGCAAGAGGTGCTTCTTGTCGCCAGTGACGATCACGTCGGCACCGCCCGCGACGGCGCATTCAAGCACCATGTTGTCGCTTGGGTCATGGATGATGAATTGAAGCGACTGAGCAGTCTCGACCAGCTCGGCTGTATCCTTCATGAGGGCCACCACGTGATCGATCTCGTGGTCCTCTAGCCCATGCAGGGGACGAAGATGCCGATAGCGAAGGATTCGATGCAGTTCCGCCAGGAGAGGTCCGGAGATGAGCAGGGTAAAGTCACCGGAGTCCCATCGCGAAAGAACCATCCATGGTGTACCGCCGTCCGTGAGGTGACGGCTGACAATAACATTGGTATCGAGCACAACGCGCATAGACTAACGACGCGCCCGTTCCGCACGCACCGCGGTGACCGCTTCTTCCGCTACACGATCAGCCTCCTCCGGCGACAGCCCGGCGTTAGCCGCCGCCTTGTCCATGAGCGCGAAGAGCTCCCGCCGCTTCTGACCGCTCCGCTCGGAGACCCCCACGGGGACGACCTCAGCAACCGGTTCGCCGTGCAACTCGACCACGAACGAGTCGCCCCGCGTCGAAACATCACGCAACATCCCGGCAAAATCGCGCTGTGCCTCCTCGACGCTGATCGTCTTGCGCGTCATGACACGCCTCCTGTCGTTCCTCGACGGGCTAGCCGCCCGCTCTATTCTACCGTCAGCGCTTAACTCTGGACGGAGGTCCGTCACACTCCTGGTCGTCCCGCTGCTCCAGCATCGCTAGGAAGCCCGCCGGCGAAACGATCGGGATGCCCGCGTAGGAGCCCAGCGGGAGGAGATGCTTCTTGTCCCCGGTCACGATCGCGTCCGCTTGGCCCGCAACCGCATACGCGATATGCGTATCATCACGTGATTCCGCGGGCACGGCACCAGACTACGACGTTACCGTGACTCACAGGGAACCGCGGCGAAGGACAAAGCGGCTATCGAGGAGGGATTGGACGTGCTGGAGCGGCGAGAGGTCGTTTCCCCCATGGATGTTCAGCGGCGTCTTGGCGTGTCCTGAGCCGGAGGGTGATCGAGTGATCGAGACCAAGCGACTGCTGCTTCGTCCGATGCACCTGAACGACGTCGACGACCTGCTGCATATCTTCACCGATCCGCGCGTGATGAGTTCGTTCGATGGCGAGCTGTTCGACCACGAACAGATGGAACGGTGGGTGCTAAGCAACCTGGACCATCAGGAACGGCATGGCTATGGTTTGTTCTCGATCATCCTCAAGGAGAACGGGTTGCTCATCGGGGATAGCGGCCTGGAGCATATGGCCATCGACGGTGAGGTCCAAGCGGAGCTGGGGTACGACTTGCGAAGTGACTACTGGGGTCGTGGTCTGGCTACCGAGGCTGCCTCGGCAGTGCGGGATTACGCGTTTGGAACCCTGGATATCCCACGGCTCGTCAGTCTGATTCGTATGGGGAACGGCGCCTCTCGGCGCGTGGCTGAGAAGGTGGGCATGAGTTTGGAGGCAGAGATCGAGCGCTATGGTCGCCCGTACTGGTTGTACGCCCTCTCGCGAGCGGAAGCTAGACCAGGTCGGCCTGACTAGCGCTGTTCCGCTCTGGCTGGTCAACGTCACGGTATCACCGCTCCTCAAGTTCACCGTGTCGTAGAGCACGCGCTGGTGGCGAGCGACCACGTCGAGCAGGTCGTCGCGATCTTTAACCCGTAAACGTCGCAAAAGAGCGTGATGCGACGGGCGCGTTCGCGGGGAGCGCCAAACCGCTCATCGGGGTAAAGCGGAACGGACCGCCACAGCGCGTAGGCGACGTCCCAAACGGGCGGCGCGGGGGCAGCGAAATCCCAGTCGATCAACCCCGAGGGGAAATCATCGACGAAGGTGACGTTCCGGCGGCCACGTCGTTATGACAGATGACCTCACCTGTCGTCGGGGCGCCGACCGTGAAGCGCCCTCGGGCATCCGATGGCGGCTGGAAACCCCTCACCGCGTCGTGATACCGGCGCAGTAAGCGCGCGGCTCCGACCAGCGTTTCATCCGACTCATACCCGTCGAGCGAGGCGGGTGCCGTCTCCCCTGGGATAAACGTCAGCGACTCCCGGCCCCTCGGATCGAACCTCAGCACCCGGGGCGCACCATTGAACTCCATGGCTTCTAGATGGAGGAGCAGCGCGTGGGCCGCTGGCGTCCATGGCCGGGTCGCTCGCCGCACCGTATCGCCGACGCGGACCGTCGCGGAGACATTGCCATCGGTGAAGGGGATTTCGACATCGTGCATTGACGAGCTTCGCAGGCGGCAGGGAGAGTGTAGCCGGTGCAATCCGCGACCACATCTTCTTCCGACTTCCGTCTACCGGCTTTCGACTACACCCCTGGCGGCCCCTGCCGAATGCGCTCGCGAACATCTTCCGGCGTATTCGGCTCACTCCAGCGGGTCTCCAGCCACCACGTCACACCGGCCCCGGCCAGCGGGCGGATGATCTCGGCGGCGCCTTCCGGATCCTCGCCCGGCGTCTCGCCTTCCGCGACGACATCGAACGGTATGGTTGAGGTACGGTGTTCCGATACGTAGGCGATCATCTCGGGGATCTGCTCGACGTCCAGCCCTTCGATCAGGATGCCATCACAAGCGATCACGCGGCGCATCGAGCGTTCGCTCCCCCATCGGCCGACGACCCAGATCGGGATGCGCGGCGTCTGCACCGGGCGCGGGAGGAACGTCATCTCGTCGAGGTGATAGTGCTCGCCATCGAAGCGGAACGGCTCGCCGCTCCAAAGCCCATTGAGGATCGCCAAGCTCTCGTCGAGCAGCTCGGCGCGCGTCCGGCGATCTGTCTCCTCGCCCACCTTGCCAAAGGTGTCGACAGCCCCAAGCCCGACCGGCAGCACCAGCCGGCCATTGGACAGGTGATCGAGGGTGACGGTCTCGCGAGCCACCTTCCAGGGCCGCCGTCGTGATAGTGGGGTGAGGACCGCCCCGATCCGTACCCGCTCGGTGGCCATCGCCATGCCCGCCATCACGACCCACGGGTCATAGACCGGCATGGTGTCGCCGGCATAGATCCCGTCCCAGGTAAAAACTCCATCCCACCCGGTCTCCTCGGCCTCCCGTGCCAGACCGGCCACCGTCCGTGGATCACCCGCTGGGATGACAACGCCGTAACGCATACAACCCTCGAGCGATGTTCACCGGATGCCACCGAACCACGCGATGTTCTATGGTCAATTGCTTCCTAACCCGGGGCGCGGTTCGCCGATCGAAAGATAGAGGATATCCGCATCCTCGTCATAGTCACTCGTGATTTGCTCCGGCTGGTCTAGAATCTTCACGGGGTCCATGCGACCCTCCTCGGAGATGAGACACGCTCGACCGTGGGTGCATCCCCGAAACCTATCGTAGCATCTAGAAATCAACCCCGGCACTGGTCAGCGGGTAGACTGGTCCAGTTCTAGCGAGAGACATGGGTCTAGGCTTGCCGTGACGTAGCAAAGGGACATCGCACCATGACAGACGCCACCATCCATGCCCATTCGGCGCCCGAGGGGATGGACATCGAGGAGATCCGGCAGAAGATCCGGGACATTCCCGACTTCCCCGAGCCCGGCATCCTCTTCCGCGACATCACGCCGCTGCTGGCCGACGGCGCCGCCTTTCGGGACCTGATCGACCGCATGGTCGAGCGATACCGGGGGAAGGTCGATACCATCGTCGCCATCGAGAGCCGGGGCTTCATCTTCGGCGCGCCACTCGCCTACGCCCTGGGTATCGGCCTTGTCCCCGTCCGCAAGGCCGGCAAGCTACCCGACCGCACGCTGCGGGAGGAATATGAGCTCGAGTACGGCACCGCCACGCTCGAGATCCATCACGACGCCGTCCACTCGGGGGAGCATGTCCTGCTCGTCGATGACCTGCTGGCGACCGGCGGCACCGCCCGTGCCGCCGCCAACCTCGTCGAGCGCCTCGGCGGGACCGTCACCGGTGTCTTCGTCCTGGCTGAGCTGTCGGCGCTCAACGGCCGCGCCGTGCTTGATGGGTACGATGTCACCAGCGTGGTCGTCTATTAGTCGGGAGACGGTAGAACACGGAGACGCTTGGGCGATGAGTACTCACCCACCGGTTGACGTCGAGCGAACGGCAGCGCTACCCATCAACGTAGACGACATCCGGGCCGCCGCGGGTCGCCTTGCGGGCGTCGCCCACCGGACGCCGGTCTTGACCTCCCACACGCTCGACGAGATGACCGGCGGTCAGGTGTTTCTGAAGGCGGAAAGCTTGCAGCGCTCCGGCGCCTTCAAGTTCCGGGGCGCCTACAACGCCCTGGCAACCCTTCCCCCCGAGGACCGGGCGCGTGGGGTGGTCACCTTCTCGAGCGGGAACCATGCCCAGGCCGTGGCGCTGGCCGCGAAGCTACATGGCGCGCCGGCAACGATCGTCATGCCGGAGGACGCGCCTCCCTCGAAGTTGGCCGCCACCCGCGGCTACGGCGCCACCGTCATCACCTATGACCGTTACACGGAGGATCGCGCCGCGATCGGCGCCCGGATCGCTCGGGAGCAAGGCGCCACGCTGATCCCGCCCTTCGACTACGCCCCCGTTATGGCGGGTGCGGGCACGACCGCGCTCGAGCTGATCGAGGACGTCGGTCAGCTCGATCTGCTGCTGGTCTGCACAGGGGGCGGAGGCCTCCTCTCCGGCTGCGCGGTGGCCGCCAAGGCGCTCTTCCCAGAGACCATCGTCATGGGCGTCGAGCCCGAGGCCGGCGACGACTTCAAGCGCTCGCTCGAAGCCGGCCATCGCATTGGTTTGACTGAAGTGCCGCGCACCATCGCCGACGGGCAGCAGACCCAGATGCCGGGCGAACTGACCTTCGCCGTCGCCCAGGCGCTCGTCGCCGGCTTCGCCCTCGTCACCGACGATGAGATCCGTGCGGCCATGGCCTTCCTCTTCGAACGAATGAAAGTCGTCGTCGAACCCAGCGGTGCCTCGGCCCTTGCGGCCGTCCTCGCCGCCAAGGTCGAGACGAAGGGCCGCCGCATCGGTGTCACCCTCTCCGGCGGCAACGTCGGGCTTGTGCAAATGTGCCGGCTGCTCAGGCCGGCAGCCAGCCCGGCTAAGGACTAAATACGAACCCCGACTGATTCATAGGCCATCGACGCTCCAGGCTCAGCTGGCTTATCTGGTTCAGCGTCGGAACTTGGAGTCCCGTGCGGTACCGGCCCCATGGTGCGATCCACCACCCTTCGCCTGGACTCCGCCTACGGGTTGAACTGGATTCCGTAGTGCTGGTTCCAGCCGCCGACGTCCGGAAAACTCATTCCCGAAACGGCGTTTGCCCCCGAGAATGGGCTCGAGGATCGCGTGGAGCCACCGTCGCTTGAGCGCCACAACGTCATATCGATGTGCGGGGTGCCAGCATAGCCATTACCCCCCGGTCCGGAGACCGTCCCCAAATACTGTCCCTGTTGGACGGTCTGACCCGAGCCCAAGCTCCCCGCAAAGGTGCAGTGGAACATGGCAAGGATATATCCGTTGCCCATGTCGATCGCGATGCCGCCGGACGCCGGATGGACCCAACGGACCGTCCCGCTTACCGGCGACAGGACCGGCTGACCCGCGGTGTTGCCATCGACGCTGGCGATGTCCAGCGAGTAGTAGTACTGGGCGGACGCGCTCCGGTTCTGGTGGGTCCCACCGTTGTAACCCTGGACGATGTGCCACGTACCGCCGCTCACCGGCCAGGCAATGCCACTGCCGCCACCGCCGCCACGCGCTGGGTCGGCCGAGGGGCTGCCATC
>DASYWB010000148.1:0-5350 GCA_035936495.1 Thermomicrobiales bacterium | reverse complement strand
GGTCGCGACCCGAAGGCCATCGAGCGCACGATCGGGATTTCGCCGACCGAGGTTGACGTCTGGGAGGCGTTTGTCGAGGCCGGCGCGGAGCACATCATCGTGATGGTTCCCCCACCCTTCGACCTGAGCGCGACGGAAGCGCTGCTGGCCGCCGCTCGGGTGTAGCCAAAGCGAGGACGGAGACGACCCGATCGAGGGATTTCAGGCGAACGAGGAGCACAAGCCCGTGGAGCAGGAGAGGCAGCTAGCGTCGCGCGACGAGCAGTTTCTCGAGGTCTTCACCCGCGTCAATAATGCCGGGCGCTGGGGCGCGGATGACGAACTAGGGACTCTGAACTACATAACGCCTGATAAACGACAAGCCGCGGCCCGCCTGGTCCAGACCGGTGAAATACTGTCATTGGCCGTGCCGATCGTGGCGCCGGCTGAGGCGGAAGCACCCGGCCAGCTCGAGCATCGGCTGTACTACAGCAACTACCCGGGGAACCCGCTCAACGTTCCCGCGAGCGCGGAAGACTTTCTCGGCATTCCCATGCATCACCCGACCTTCACCCACCTCGATTGCCTCAGCCACGTCGCCAGCCACGACGGGCGCGTCTATAATGACCGTCGCTTCGAGGACGTGGCAGTGCCGACTGGGATTGCCCACGGTTCCATCTACGCGCAGCGGCACGGCATCTTGTCACGCGGCGTCTTGCTCGACATTCCCGCCGCGCTCGGCGTCGACTGGCTAGAGCCGTCCCATGAGATCTCGCCGGTCGAGCTGGAGGCGGCCGAGCGCCTCGGAGACGTCCGGGTTGGACGCGGCGACGTTCTGGTGCTCCGGACTGGTGTCGAAGCTCGTGAGGCGGCACTCGGCGCTGATCCCCTCGGACCGGGACCGGGTCCCGACGCTATCATATGGATCCACGAACGCGAGGTGGCCGTCTACACCGGTGATGCGCCCGATCACATCACGATCCAAGCCGCCCGGATCTTAGGACGAGCGCCGCAAGAGGACTGGCAGAACGACGGGCCGCCATCGCTGTTCCCGCTACCCCTCCACCAGATCGGCCTGCCGGCGATGGGGCTGGTACTACTGGACCATTGTCACGTGGAGGAATTAGCGGTGACCTGCCGACGCTTGGGGCGGTATGCCTTCCTCTTTGTTGCCGTACCCCTGGCGTTGCCCGGGGGCACCGGTTCACCGGTCAATCCGATCGCAGCGTTCTGAAGCCGGGAGGAGTGCGGTCGATGGATATCCTGAAGGCAACGACCGCCAGTCGCGCGATGCGTCGACTCGATCCAGGACGCCATGGAGGCCAATCTCCTCACCATGCTCGAGGTCGCGAAGGTGGCGAACACCGGAAACCGGCAGCTGGTCCGCAGGCTGGTCGTTTGCGACAGCTCGCTGTGGCGCCGACTCGGCGAAGTCTCCCGGCAAGCGCGTCGACGGCTCTCGCCATCCGACCCACGGCAGCCCTGATCGACCGCCTAGCCCAAGTCGGTGGCATGCAAACATTCGCCATGATCCCAACCAGTTACCCGCTTGGACGCTGGGGCGAAGCTTCGCGTGACCCCATCCATGACGTAACCTTTGGAGATCTTTGGGAAGCGACTTCCCCAGACGGAGACAACGACCATGTCTAATTCGCTGGAACGCGGCCTCATCGTTCTGGAACTCATCGCGGACCGCGGCGACGTTCGCTTGGCCGAACTCGCCACGGAGTTGGACATCTCGCGTGCTACCGCCTTCCGGATCCTGGGCGCCCTTCAAAACCACGGCTACGTCGAGCACGTCCGGGCCGATCGCAGCTACCGCCTGGGTCCGGCCATCGGCGCGCTCGCAGGGAGGTCCGACTCCTCGTCAGTCATCGACCTGGCCGCGCTGGCCATGGCCCACCTGCGCGTCCTGACGCCCGAGACCATGAACCTGGCCTTAATGCGCCGGGGTCGTCTGGTCTACGTCTCGATCGTGGAGGGCGAGCACAGGCTCCGCATGTCGGCGACCACCGGCGAAGAGGTCCCACTGCACGCGACCGCGTTGGGGAAAGCCGTCTTGGCCAACATGTCCCCGCCGCAGCAGGAACCCGTGCTTGTGGCCGAACCCTACCCGGCTTTCACCGAGCGAACGATCACCCGCCGTCGTGAGCTGGAGCAGGAACTCGCTCTCACGAGGGCGCGTGGTTATGCGGAAGATAAGGAGGAGCAAGAAATAGGCGCCGCATGCGTGGCCGCTGCCATCCTCGGGCGCGGCGGCTCTCCCCTCGGGGCCATATCGGTATCCGGGCTGGCGCTTCGCCTCCCGGAGCAGGAGCGGGCCAGGCTCGGCGGTGAGATCCGTCGCTGCTGCGACCGGATTGCCCTCGAGTTGGGCTATGGCCCACCGTCGATCGAGATCGACGGTGACAACGTCGGCCACGGCGAGCACGGAGCGCTCGCGATGACCGGTCAGCGACGGCGATGAGACTCGAGGGCAAGGTCACCATCGTCACCGGTGCGGGACGTGGCATCGGTGAGGCGACGGCCCTCCGCTTCGCGGAGGAAGGCGCCGCGGTGGCGTGTGTCGACATCGACGCCGCCGCCGCCGTGGCAACGGCCCATGCCATCGAGCGGGCCGGCGGCAGGGCATTGGCGGTGGGTACCGATGTCGCGACAGCCGAAGGCAACCGCAGGATGCTCGAGGAGACCGTCGCGGCGTTCGGGGGGCTGGACGTTCTGCACGCCAACGCCGCCATCCAATTTATGGGTCATCTCGAGGCCACGCCTGAGCACGAGTGGGACCGGCTCCACGCCACCAATCTCCGCGGGGTGTATCTCGGCATCCAGCAGGCTCTGCCGTGTCTACGTGAGCGCGGCGGCGGAGCAATCATCATCACCGCCTCTCTGCTCGGAATCGTCGGCGATCCTGATCTCCCGGCCTATGGCGCAATGAAAGGGGGCCTCCGCGCGCTATGCCGCGCACTGGCGGCGGCCCACGGTCCCGAGAACATCCGGGTCAACACCATCTGCCCGGGCGACGTGGAGACGCCGCTCCTTACCCAGTTCTTCGACCACCAGCCGGATCCCGAAGCCGCTCGACGGGAGGTCACTGACCGTTATCCGCTGCGTCGCTTTGCCGCGCCAGCCGACATCGCGAACGTTGCCCTATTCTTGGCATCCGAAGAAGCTAGCTACCTGAGCGGCATCGACGTCGTCGTCGACGGCGGTCTGTTGGCCCGCATCTACTGAGCGCCGGTTACGGCGTTACCAGCCGCCGATCGGGCCGCCGACCAGCCCCAACGGATCGGTTGCAAACGACTCGTCGGGGAGTTTCCGCAGGAAGTCGAAGTCGCAGCCCTGATCGGCCTGCAACACACGCTCAAGGTACAGGGCGCCGTAACCCCGCCGGTACTTAGGAGCGGGCGGATGAAAGGCCTCTATTCGCCGTCGCAGTTCCTCTGCCGGGATGTCCAAGTCGAGGCGTCGCTGCTCTACGTCGAGCAGGATGGGATCGCCGGTCCGGACCACGCCCAACGGCCCGCCAGCGGCCGCCTCTGGGGCTGTGTGTAGCACGACCGTGCCAAAGGCCGTGCCGCTCATGCGCGCGTCGGAGATCCTGACCATGTCCGTCACGCCTCGGCGCAACAGCTTTTGCGGAATCGGCAATTGGCCCCATTCCGGCATGCCAGGGCCGCCGCGCGGCCCGACGTTGCGAAGCACCAGCACCGAGTCGCCGTCGACTGCTAAATCCGGGTCATCAATGCGCGCGGCAAGGTCGTCGATGTCGTCGAACACGACCGCTGGACCCCGATGCTGGAGCAACCCCGGCGTGGCGGCGCTTTGCTTGATGATCGCCCCACCCGGCGCCAGGCTGCCGAAAAGCACGGCGATGCCGCCCGCCGCTTGCAAAGGATTATCCAGGGTCGCGATGACGTTTCGATCGTGGACCTGCGCACCCGTGACATTTTCCCCGATGCTTCGGCCGGTCACGGTGCGCGCGTCCAGGCTCAGGAGGGGAGCTAGTTCCTTGAGAACCGCAGGCACGCCGCCGGCATGGAAGAGCTGCTCGACCAGATGTTCACCCGACGGACGGACGTTGACGATCATCGGAGTGCGACGACTGAGCTCATCGAAGCGACGGAGAGAGAGATCCACTCCGACCCGACCGGCGAGCGCGAGCAGGTGGAGGACCGCGTTGGTCGATCCGCCGAGCGCCATCAACGTGGTCACGCCGTTGTCGAACGCCTCGGCAGTCAGGATCCGCGATGGGCGCAACTCTTCCCGGGCCAACTCGACAGCACGACGCCCGGTCGCCTCCGCCATGGCGTAGCGCCGCGCGTCGACGGCAGGAACCAGGGCGGAGCCGGAAAGGGCCATGCCCAAGGCCTCGACGATCGCGCTCATGGTCGAGGCCGTCCCCATCTCGGGGCAGTGACCGGCCGAAGGGATCAGAGCCGCTTCCAGTTCGGCGTATTCCGCCTCGGTCATCCGGCCAGCCCGGAGGTCGTCTGTGAAGCGCCAGAGATCAGTTCCTGCGCCCAGCTGCTGGCCTTGGTAGACCGCTGGCTCGGTCGGCCCCCCGGTCACCATGATCGCGGGGACGTCAACGCTGGCCGCGCCCATCAGCGCGGCGGGGATCGTCTTGTCGCACCCTCCGAGCAGGACCACGGCATCCAGCGGATTGGCCCGGATCGATTCCTCCACGTCCATCGCCATCAGGTTGCGGAAGAGCATCGTTGTCGGCTTCATAAACGGCTCGCCGAGGGAAATGGTGGGGAACTCAAGAGGCAGACCACCGGCTTGCAACACCCCTCGCTTGACGGCCCTCGCCAGAGCCTGAAAGTGGACGTTGCAGTTGACCAACTCAGACCAGGAATTGCAGATGCCGACGATCGGTCGGCCGTCGATCGCCGCTTGCGAGATGCCCTCGGACTTGAGGTAGGCTCGGTGCATCAGGCCCGCCACGTCGCGGCTCCCGAACCAACGTTCACTCCGCAACTTGGTACCAATCGCGTTCATGTCCTGATACCTCCATTGCCACGTCCGCCAGGGTCCTCTTGGGCATGCCCGCCTTGGTGAACAAGAAGGACTCGTTGCCAAGACGACTCATGCCCTCCTACAGTTCCAGGTGCCCGTCTGTCAAGCGCCCGGGGCTTGACAGAGTCGTGGGTGCGTCTTAGCATGACTCTGGCATCGTATCATGTTACGAAGCTTCCAGGTCTCATTCTGTGAAACCAAGTCCAGCGATGGGTCATTGGCAGGCCGGAGTGAGCTTGGACGCACTCACGCGGAGGTGATGAAGCATGCAGCGACACAACAAGACATTGCGGAGAATCAACCGCCGGACACTCGTGCAGGGGGCGGGTGGCATCGGCCTTCTGGCCGTCAC
>DASYWB010000147.1:0-7506 GCA_035936495.1 Thermomicrobiales bacterium | reverse complement strand
GGCTCGACCGGAGCGGGGTCGTCAAACATGAGATCGATGCCGCGCTGGCTCTTCGGGAAGGCAATGACCTGGCGAATGTTCTCTTCGCCGGTCAGGAGCATCACTAGACGGTCTACGCCCATAGCGATGCCGCCGTGAGGTGGGGCGCCATACTCCAGCGCGTCGAGGAGGCCGCCAAACCGGCGTGCCTGGTCCTCTTTCGAGTGGCCCATCAGCTCGAAGACGCGCTCCTGCGCCTCCCTCCGGTGGATCCGAATGCTCCCGCCGCCCAGCTCGTGGCCGTTGCCCACGAGATCATATTGCTTCGCGCGCACCCGGCCCGGATCCTTGTCGAGCAATGGCGCATCTTCCTCCAAAAAACCGGAAAAGGGATTGTGGGTGGCGTCCCACCGGTTCCCCTCGTCATCCCACTCCAGGAGCGGAAACTCATAGACCCAGCAGAATGCGAGCACGTCGGGCTTGGCCAGGTTCAGCCGCGCCGCCAACTCGTCTCTCAAGGCGGAAAGCGTTTTCGCGACGACCGCTGGCTGATCGGCAACGATCAGCACCAGATCGCCGGACAGGGCTCCAACACCAGCGGTGAGCGCCTCGATCTCGCCGGCGCTCAAGAACTTGGCGATCGGCGAACGCACTCCCTCGTCACCCATGGCGATGGTCGCCAGTCCCTTCGCCCCGCCGCGCTTCGCCAGCTCAGTCAGCTCGTCGATTTGCCTGCGGGTGTATGAGCCACACGACGGGGCCACTAATGCCTTGACTTGACCACCATCTTCCAAGACGGACTTGAAGGCGTTGAATCCGGTGTCTCGAAGCTCCTCGCCGACATCTCGCAACTCGAGGCCGAAGCGGAGGTCGGGCCGGTCGCTACCGAACCGAGACATCGCTTCGGCATAGGTCATCCGGGGAAACGGAAGCTCCTGGATTCGGTACTCTCCGACTCCCTGGACAAGCTCCACGTAGAGGGATTCGATCAAGGACATCACATCCTCTTGATCGACGAAGGACATCTCAAGGTCCAACTGGGTGAACTCCGGTTGCCGGTCCGCTCGCTGGGCCTCGTCCCGAAAGCACCGGGCAATCTGAAAATAGCGATCAAACCCGGCGACCATGAGCAGCTGCTTCAGTTGCTGCGGAGACTGAGGTAGCGCGTAGAAAGAGCCGGGGAACACGCTACTCGGCACGAGAAAGTCCCTTGCGCCCTCCGGGGTGCTCTTGATCAGCAGGGGCGTCTCAACCTCGACGAAGGATCGCGCATCCAGAAAATCGCGTATCTGCTTGACGAGGCGGTGCCGTAGGAGCATGTTGCGTTGCATGCCCTGCCGGCGAAGATCGAGATAACGGTGCTCGAGCCGGAGCGCCTCATCGACCTCGACGTCTTCATTGATATAGAAGGGGGGTGTCTTGGAAGTATTCAGGACTTCAAGGGCATGCGCCTCGACCTCGATCTCACCCGTGGGCAGGCGTGGGTTGACCGTTCCCTTGGGACGCCGCCGGACCGTGCCCTCCACTCGCAAGACGAACTCGTTGCGGACGTCGCTCGCTCGGGCGTGAGCCTCCGGGGCGGTCTCAGGATTGAGCACCACCTGGGTCACGCCGTAGCGGTCGCGAAGGTCGATGAAGATGAGCCCGCCCAGGTCGCGGCGCCGGTTGACCCAGCCATGGAGCACAACTGGAGCTCCAGCATCGCTGGCGCGAAGGGAACCACAGGTCAATCCGCGGGCGGCGTTCTTCTCTTCAACTGCCGAAGTCACACTCACGACATGCTCCTGGTTGCTTCCGCTGTAACAGGCTGTCCACGCTCTTCGAGGAGGCCAGTGGCTTGGACATAGCGCCGGAGAGCCGCGTGGAGCATCGCCTCCGGGTCGTCACCGGAGGTAGTGATCTCCGCCACCACGGCTAGCAACCGATCGCCCGCGTCCGGGGATTGGATCTGATTGCCCTTTCGCCAACCGTGCTTTTTCAGGATCTTCACGGCCTTCGTCAACGCGGGCATCGACCTCGGCAAGCGCTCCAGCGGATCGGTGCTCCGGGCCGGTTCCCCGCGTTCAGCGCGTTCCACCGCCTTAATGTTCTGCCAGTTCTGCAAGACGTCAGCCGGTGAATCGAGCTGAAGCTCGCCAAACACATGCGGGTGGCGGCGGATTAACTTGGTAGTAATGAACTCCAATGAATCGTTGATCGAGAAGTGGCCAGCCTCTTCGGCAATCTGCGCGTGCATGGTGACGACGAGGAGCAGGTCGCCCAGTTCCTCGGCGAGATTATCGACATCGCCGGCGTCGATGGCGTCCACGGCCTCGTACGCCTCGTCGATGACGGCATCACGCAGCGAGTGGTGTGTCTGCACCTGATCCCACGGGCAGCCACCTGGCGCCCGCAGGCGGGCGACAAGTGAGACGAGGGTTCCCCAATGACGGGAGGCGGCCAGCGGAGGTAGCGCGGGAATCCATGCCGAGGCGAGATGGTCGACCGCGAGGCGATCGAGCTCGGAAACCTGGCAGTCAGCGATCGACTCCTCGCCCTCCACTCCCGCGGCCCGAATAACGAGGACTCGGTGATCGTCCGGGAACAATCCGGCGAGCCATAGTTTGACTGCCGATGCTACTCGCGGCGCATATATTTGGGAAACGAAGACGGGCCGGTAGGGGTCAACGGTGAGTCGCCCGCCGGCATATGGCTCCGACTCACCGAGGTGAACGAGCTCGAGCGCATCGATGCACTGGGCCTGCTCGGCAAGTGGATCAACGCCAAGCGCGGCCGCCACGGCGTCGACGGCGCTGATCCCACTGATGAGCCGGATGCCGATCCCCCTGCTCGCCGCCTCCGCGCGAATGATGGCGGTGGATCGCTCCCCGAAGGTAGGATGGCCGGGCACGGCAAAGACGACATCACGTGTTTTCGCGCGTTCCAGGACGCGTTCCGCGATGTCCACGTAAACCTGATCGAACGTCGAGCCGTTGTCGTAGATGTCGTCACACATCTCGGTCCGTGGATCGGCCGTGAGATCTTCGACACCGGGATGCACACCCGTGCGTAAGATAATCATCGATGCCTCGTCGAGGCACTTCCGGGCTTCCAACGTTCGCTGGGCTGGATCACCCGGACCAAGCCCCGCAATCGTGATCGTAGATCCGCCGGTCATCGTTCGCCTTTTCCGGCCGCTGCCGTGTCGCCGCCGAGGCTCAGCACGGCCATGAACGCCTCTTGCGGGATCTCGACGTTGCCGACGATCTTCATCCGGGCCTTGCCCTCGCGCTGCTTCTCCAAGAGCTTGCGCTTCCGGGAAATATCTCCGCCATAGCACTTGGCGAGGACGTTCTTGCGCATCGCCCGGATGGTCTCCCGGGAGATGACTCGGCTACCGATCGAAGCCTGAACAGGCACGTCAAACATCTGGCGGGGGATGAGCGACCGCAGCTTCTCAACCAACTCCCGGCCTTTGGTATAGGCGTCGTCTCGATGGGTAATGATCGAAAGCGCATCGACCGGTTGGCCATTGACGAGGATATCTAGCTTTACGAGGTCGGCGGCCACCATCTCGTGGAACGCGTAGTCTAGGGATGCGTAGCCTTGGGTTCTGCTCTTCAGCAGGTCGTAAAAATCGACGATCAATTCCGCAAGCGGCATCTCAAACTTCAGCTGGGCGCGATCCTCATCGAGGTAGGTCAGCTCCTCGTAGACGCCGCGCTTGCTCGTGACGATCTCCATCGCCGCCCCGATAAAGCGAGATGGAACGATGATGTTGATCTTCATCCATGGCTCGCGGATCTCTTCGATCTCGCCGGGAGACGGAAGCTCGGATGGATTGTCCACGGTGATGATCTTGTCGCCGTGCAGGAGGACCTCGTACTCCACGCTCGGAGCGGTAACCAGAAGGTCAATGTCATACTCCCGCTCCAGACGCTCTTGGACGATCTCCATGTGCAGGAGGCCAAGGAAGCCACATCTGAACCCGAAGCCGAGGGCCAATGACGACTCCGGTTCATACGTCAACGAGGCATCGTTGAGCTGTAGTCGGTCCAGCGCGTCACGCATCATCGGAAAATCGTTAGCCTCGACGGGGTAGAGGCCGGCGAAGACCATCGGCTTCGCTGGCCGATAACCGGGAAGCGGCGTGGCGGCCGGCCGATCGGCGAGGGTAATCGTGTCCCCGACCTGGCAATCCTTGACCACTTTGAGCCCGGTTGCCACATAGCCGACTTCACCCGCTTTCAGGTCATCGGCCGTGCGCATATCGGGAGCGAAGAACCCGAGATCGACAACCTCGACCTCCTTCTTGGTCGCCATCAGCCGAACCCGGTCGTCCTTACCGATGACGCCATCAACCACCTTGACGTAGGCGATGACGCCCTTGTAGGCGTCGTAGTGGGAGTCGAAGATCAGCGCTCGAGTGGGGGCGTCGATCCGGCCCGTGGGAGGCGGGATCTTGGCCACAACCGCTTCCAGTAGCTCATCGATGCCGCGACCCTCTTTGGCCGAGGTGAACACCACTTCGTCGTCGAGCAACCCGATGAACTGCCCCACCTCTTCCGCGACCTTCTCCGGCTCCGCGTTCGGTAGATCGATCTTGTTGATGACCGCGACGATGGCCAGATCATGCTCAAGCGCCAGGTAGACGTTGGCCATGGTCTGAGCCTCGATCCCCTGCGCCGCGTCGACGACCAACAACGCGCCCTCACAGGCGGCGAGGCTGCGGCTGACCTCGTAGGAGAAGTCAACGTGTCCGGGGGTGTCGATGAGGTTGAGCTCGTACTCCTCTCCATCCTTGGCGCGGTAGCTCATGCGAACCGCCCTTGCCTTGATGGTGATGCCCTTCTCGCGTTCCAGGTCCATCGAGTCGAGCATCTGTGCGACCATCGCGCGGTCGGCCACGGTCTGCGTCCGCTCGAGGAGACGGTCAGCCAGCGTCGACTTTCCATGGTCAATGTGCGCGATGATGCTGAAGTTGCGAATGCGCCGGCTATAGTCGGATCGGCTCATGCTTGCGATAGCCCAGTCTCTGAATAATGAGGATCAGGGCAGAAGTATAGTCGAGCGGTGCCTACGGGCGGTGGCTCGTCCCTAGCAGCTTTGCCGCCCTGTTGGCGAGGGGCGCCGCAACGCGCTCGGCCTCCGGGAGACCAACGATGAGTGAGGCGAGCCCATAGGCCGCGGCCGCGATGCCGATGGCGAGCGCGAGCAACAGTGCTCCGGTGGGCGCGGGGGCCGCGCCGACCCGGGTCACGACCTCCAGCGGCCCAGCCAGCGCGGCAACGAACCCGCCCATGACGAGTGCGGCGAGCACCACGCGATACGACCAGAATCCTAGGCCGGCGTCTCGGAACCCGAGTCGCCAGATCAAGACCGCGGCGAGAATCGCACCCTCGATTGCCGTGGTGAGGCTAAGACTCAGCGCGAGGCCCGCGATGCCAAGCGGACCGACCAGTAGGCCGCAGAGCAGGATATTGAGGGCGATCGTTGATAGCCCGGCGATCACAGGTGTCCGGGTGTCGCGCATCGCGTAGAAGACCCGCGTCAGAACCTCGACGAACGCGTAGAAGATCAGCCCCATCGCGAAGAAGGCGACCGGTGCCGCGACCAAGCGGACCGAGCTCTCATCGAAGGATCCAAACCGTAAGGTGACCCGGATGATCGGGAGACGAAACGCCAAAAGACCGATACTTGCCGGAATGGTGAGATAGACAAGTGGGCGGACGGCTTGGAAGAACGTCGTCCGAAGTTCTTCGATCCGCCCTTGATCGTACAGTCGTGACATGGTCGGAAAAATAACGGTCGATATGCTCAATGCCAGCACGCCGTGGGGCAGCATCAGAAGTTGCCAGGCGAAGTTCATCGCCGCGCTCGCTCCCTCGCTCACGGAGGACGCGAAGAACGTCACCACGATGAAGTTGATCTGGAACGCGGCTTGACCAAGGACCCGCGGCAGGAGCAGCCGCCACACCGTGCCCAGACCGTCAATTGAGCGGTCGAGCGTTGGCGAGAACCGGATCCCCGACTTAAGGAGCTCGGGCACCTGGATCGCGAAATGCGCCGCGGCGCCGACAACGACGCCGATCCCAAGCGCGTAGATCCCGAACGAGGGCACGAGAAAGATTCCGCCCAAGATGATCGAGAGGTTGTAGACGAGTGGCGCAAGTGCCGGGAGGACATAACGATCTTGCGCCTCGAGGATACCCTTCGCCGCGATCCCGAGTCCGAGCAGCATGGGAGAGAGGAGGAGGAGCCGCATCAGATTGATGGTGATCTGTTGGAACTCCGGCTCCAGCCCTGGAACCACGAGCCGCCGCACGATCGGCTCGGCGGCCAGGAAGATAATGCTGGCAAGGACCGCGACGGAAAGCGTCGACCAGGTGATGACGGCGGAGGCGAGGCGCCAGGCTCGCTCTTCATCACCGCGGCCCATGAAGCCCGCGAAGACCGGAACGAAAGCGGACCCGAACGAGCCGGCCATGATGACCAGGAAGAGCAAGTCGGGAACGCGAAATGCGGCGACGTACGCGTCCGAGACGCCGCCGGTCCCAAAGTAGTAGGCAACGATGACCTCGCGGACGAGCCCTAGGACCCGACTGGCGACGAAGGCGACGGCGATAATGCCGGCGCTACGGGCGAGAGCCGGCCGCGCGGTGCCTCCTGGCCCGGGAACCGGTTCCATCTGGAGCGGGTAGGTGTTCGGAGACGGGACTTTCGGGCGCGATAGGGGTGATCGGAACGAGGCTCTCACCTCTGGTCTCTCTCAGCACTTGAGCAAACGAAACGACGCTGGTACCATTCCTGAGGCGCCCTCGGAGAGCTGGGCGGTCGCCTGTGTATCTTCGACCACATTTGGCTGATGAAAGAAGGATGAATCTCTGTGGCTAATAGTAAGTCGGCGCTCAAGCGCATACGCGTCGCGGAGCGGAATCGGGCCCGGAATCGGCCATATCGCTCGATGGCGCGGTCTTTCGTGAAAAAGGCAGAGCTGGCGATTCGGGGCGGCGATGAAGACGCGGCCAAGAGCGCGGTGACAGCGGCGGTGAGCGTGTTGGACCGCGTGGCCGGCAAAGGGGTGATCCACCCCAATAACGCCGCTCGCCGGAAGTCCCGCCTGACGGCGAAATTCAATAAGATGACCACTCCGGACGCCGCGTAGCATGCCTGCCGCGGAGATGCCCGCTGCCGGTTGAATGAACAGGAGGACGGCACCTACGGGCCGTCCTCTTCTTTTTCAGACGCGCCATGTGTGAGTAAGTGAAAAATGGCGTCCTCGGGTTTTCTCAGCCACCCACGCTTTGTCAGTCGTTCCGTCCTGAGCGGTCCTCGTAGTGATGCCGCGCGTGGCGGATGCCGCCGGCTGGCGGCAATGCTCGCCATGCGATTTGGATTTGAGAGGCCCAGCTCGCGCCCGATCGTCACTGGATCGCGGCCCGGCCCCGCTTGGGCGAGTACCGCGCTCAGCTCCATCTGCTGATACATTTGCGCGGTCAAGCGGTAGGGCTCCTCGCCCGCGGCGAGGAGGTTGGCAAGCTCTTGCAG
>DASYWB010000146.1:0-17685 GCA_035936495.1 Thermomicrobiales bacterium | reverse complement strand
CATCGCCCAGCACCTCGTCGACCCTCCCTCGCGGGACGCGGTAGACCGCGGTCAGGAAGGCGAGGTTCTCGCGGGCGGAGAGGTCGCTGTAGATGGCGGCGGCCCTGACTACCTCGTGACTAATTAGCCCATTCATGGTGTGGTTATATACTATATGTATAGTCTTTCAAGTACGGTGGTCGACAAAGATTCCCTTCGCTGGTCTCGTTCACGATCGCGGCGATCCAGGTCGATGGGGACAGTGAGTTCGTGGCTGAGTTCGGGGCGGCCGGCGAAGCGCAGGACATGGCCCTCTCCACTGCTGCGCGGTCCCAAGCTCAACGGCCACGTCGAACGCGCCGACCGTACCTCGGGACGGTCTGTGGGAATGCTACGCCCGGGACTTCGACTTGCCCCCCTTGCAGGCCACTCTCCGACACGGGGAGACCAGGGATAATCACGATCGCCCGCAGCGAGCTTTGGACTCCCGCACTCCCGCCGCCTTCCTCGTCTCCCTGGCCGAGCCCCAGGCGTCGCGCACGTACCGGACGGGTACAACCGCTTGACATTCATACCCCCTGGGGGTATCCTTGGGAGGTCGGGGCCATGGAAGCACGACGAACCGGTCGCCTCCGATCCGTAACCACAAGGAATCCGCATCATGGAACGAACGCCAAGCGACCACTCGCAGCACACCGGACACCATCCCGGCGTGACACGGCCTGCCTCCGGCCTCGACGGGTATGACGGGCACAACGGGCATGCGGAGCCCCAGGAGCGTATCAGCCATGACCCGTCGCACGGGCAGCCGGCACCCGTCCACCGCGGCGATATCCAGGATCCGCACGATATCGACCACCAAGCCATTGCAACTGGCGAGCGCGCCGGGCAGATGGACCACGGGGCGCACGGCGGCCATGGGGCGCACACAGACCACGGCGGCGGGCACGCCGGTCATGCGGAAGTCTTTCGCCGGCGCTTCTGGGTCAACCTCGCGCTGGCGATCCCGGTCATCCTCTACAGCGAGATGGTCCAGATGTGGCTGGGCTTCACGATGCCCACGTTTCCCGGCAGCGATCTGATCGCGCCGGTCCTGGGAACGGTCATCTTCCTCTACGGTGGCGCCGTCTTCCTGAGTGGCGGCTGGTCCGAGCTGCGGACCCGCAAGCCCGGCATGATGCTCCTGATCGCCCTCGCGCTCACGGTCGCCTTCGTCGCCAGCGCCGCGACGACCCTCGGGTTCTTCGACCTTGAGTTCTGGTGGGAGCTGGCGCTGCTGGTGGTGATCATGCTGCTTGGCCACTGGCAGGAGATGCGCGCGCTGGGTCAGGCTCAAGGTGCCTTGAGCGCCCTCGCCGCTCTGCTCCCGGACGAGGCCGAGCGGGTGACCGACTCCGGCGTTGAGACCGTCCCGCTTTCCGCGTTGCGAGCGGATGACATCGTGCTCGTGCGCCCCGGTGCCCGCGTGCCGGCCGATGGCGAGATCGTGGAGGGTCAGGCCGAGTTTGACGAGTCGATGATCACCGGCGAGTCACGTCCCGTCGACAAGGGAACCGGCGACCGGGTCGTGGCCGGCACCGTTGTGTCGGGTTCCTCCGTCCGTGTGCGGGTCGACGCCGTCGGCGACGACACCGCGCTGGCAGGGATCCAACGGCTCGTCGAGCAGGCCCAAGCGTCTCGCTCACGCGCCCAGGCGCTCGCCGACCGATTCGCCGCCGCGCTCTTCTACGTGGCGGTCGGCGCCGGGCTCGTGACCTTCATCGTCTGGTCGTTGCTCGGTCAGGCCGATGACGCGGTGACGCGAACGGTCACCGTCTTAGTCATCTCCTGCCCCCATGCCCTGGGCCTCGCGATTCCGCTCGTGATCGCCCTCTCCACCTCGCTCGGGGCCAACCAGGGCATCCTCGTCAAGGACCGCCTTGCCCTAGAGCGGATGCGTCTCGTGGATACGGTCCTCTTCGACAAGACCGGAACGCTGACCCGCGGTGAGCATGCCGTGACAGGCGTCGCGAGCCTCGAAGGTGACGACGACCGGCTGCTCACGCTCGCCGCGGCGGTTGAAGCTGACAGTGAGCACCCGCTTGCTCGCGCCATCGTCCACGCGGCCGAGGTGCGCCGATTGACTGTCCCGCGGGCGTCGGACTTCCGCGCGGCGGCTGGCCGAGGGGTGGAGGCGACGGTCAACGGCCGGAACGTTGCGATCGGCGGACCGGCCTTGCTCCGCGAGCGGCAGCTTTCACCTCCCGCCGCGCTCAGCCAGCGCACCGAAGCCTGGGCGCACCGCGGCGCCGCCATCCTGCACATCGTCGCTGATGGTCATGTGATCGGCTCCCTGGCGCTGGAGGATGAGATCCGCCCCGAGTCACGCGAGGCGGTCGAGGCACTGCACCGGGAGAACGTGCGAGTGGTCATGATCACCGGGGATGCACGGTCGGTCGCCGAGGCGGTCGCCGCCGATCTGGGCATCGACGAGGTGTTTGCCGAGGTGCTCCCCGAGGATAAGGACGGCAAGGTCGCTGAACTCCAGGGGCGCGGCGAAAAGGTCGCGATGGTCGGTGACGGGGTCAACGACGCGCCGGCCTTGGCTCGCGCCGATGTCGGCATCGCCATCGGCGCTGGCACCGACGTGGCGATCGAGTCGGCCGGGGTAATCCTGGCCAGCAGCGACCCGCGCGCGGTGGTCGGGATCATCCGCCTCTCCAAGGCGAGCTACCGCAAGATGGTGCAGAATCTGGGCTGGGCCGCCGGCTACAACGTCGTGGCGATCCCCCTGGCCGCCGGCGTGCTGGCCCCACTCGGGTTCGTCCTGGCGCCGGCCGTCGGAGCGGTCCTGATGAGCGTCTCCACCATCGTCGTCGCGCTCAATGCCCAGCTATTGCGGCGGCTGAACCTCCGGCCGGCGGCGGAGCCCGGCCGCTAGCGCCACAGAGGCCCACCAAGGAAGCAGGCTGTAGCCGGAGCGTTCGCGGGAGTCCGGACGGCGGGAACGGTAAAGCTACGATGTCGAGCCGGCTATCCGACCTCGTAGTCAAGCGTGTAGGGAATCGTCTCACCGGCCTTCACGATGATCGTCCCATCGCCGGTCAGGCCTACGAGCTCACCCGTTCCGGAGTTCGGCACGACGGAGATCGCGTTTTTGATCAGCGTGCCACCCTCTTCGAACGTTCCGACATGCTTGAGGACGAAGCTGCCCGTGCGGTTGCCGAGCCGGCCCGTCACCTGCTCCAGCCCCAAGAAGAGACCGGTTCCGGCATCCCCCGCATCGTAGTACATGATGTACCGCACCGTCCCTTCCGCCGTCAGATCACCCGAGTAGGCAGATCGCAAGGAGACCTGCGTGAGCCTGGGACCGTTCTCGGCCTCCGAGTATGTAGACTCTTCCCATCCCTTGTCTTCCAATGTGCCAGTCGCGTGGACGTTGTCTCGTACGCTCATTCGTGATTCCCCTTCATTGCACGCAGCTCGGGCGGCCAGTTCGTCACCGATGGGGTAGTATCGGGGGCAACCCTGACAACCCGTGTCAGGATCGAGTGAGCGCGTCGGAAGCGCATGCACGGGTGAGGAGTCTGCGACGATGCGTGCGAGCCGCTTGCTTTCGCTGCTGATGCTGCTTCAATCGCGAGGCCGGATGACCGCGCCTCAATTGGCAAGCGAGTTGGAGGTCTCGGTCCGGACCATCTATCGAGATGTCGAGTCGCTCAGCGCGGCCGGCGTTCCCATCTACGCGGATCGTGGCCCTGCCGGCGGGTATCAGCTCATGGATGGCTACCGCACCCGGTTGACCGGCATGACCGATGACGAGGCGGAATCACTCTTTCTCGCCGGTGTGCCCGGTGCGGCCGCCGAGTTTGGCCTCGGCAAGGCGTTGGCCGCGGCCCGGCTGAAGCTGCTCGCCGCGTTACCGGCGGGGATGGGAGACCGGGCCGCGCGCATCGGTGAGCGCTTCCATCTCGACGCCCCTGGTTGGTACCACGATGGAGAACACCCGCCTCATCTTCCGGCCGCGGCGGAAGCTGTCTGGAACCAGCGCGCTATCGAGGTCCGGTACGACAGCTGGAAAGGGGAGCGAACGCGGACACTCGAACCGCTCGGGATCGTGCTCAAAGGCGGAATCTGGTACCTCGTCGCTCGCGCCTCGGGACAGGTGCGGACCTACCGTGTCTCACGCATCCTCACGCTCAAGACCCTCGACGATTCCTTCGAGCGCCCGGGCGGATTCAATCTGGCCAGCTACTGGCAGACGTGGTTCGAGGAGTCCCGCGGCCGGATGTATAAGGAACGGGCGGTCGTCCGCCTGTCCCCTCATGCCCAGAAGATGCTCCCGTACCTCTTCGATTCGGTGACGGTCCGCGCGGCATCCGACAGCGCCACGTTGCCAGATGCTGACGGCTGGATTCAGGTCGAGATTCCGGTCGAATCCATCGAATTTGGCAGCACCAAACTCCTGCAACTCGGCGCGGACGCCGAGATCCTGGCGCCCGCCGCGATGCGCGAGTACCTACGGGAGCTCACCCGGGAGCTTCAGAACATCTATGCGGGGGAGCGGCCCACAGCCAGGGAGATGAGAATGACAGGGACGCTGAAGGTCCATCCCGGCGTAGCCGCCGTCGCACGCGGCCGTAAGCCAACGCTGACCGCGATGAGCGAGCTCGACGCCGGCTGAGCCCAGAGCACCTCAACCGGCAGCGGTCCGCCGAGCGCTGTACCAGCCGGTCTCTCTTGACAGTAATACCCCCAGGGGGTAACATAGATGCGAGATGAGTGGCGTCAGCCTAGATACCGCCTACACTTCCACGAACGAGGAGCTTCTCCTATGGCAAGCCCGTCCACCATGCCTCCAGCGACTGATCGGCGGCCTGAGCAAGGGCCGGCGGAGGTCAGTCTGCCCATCTCTGGGATGACGTGCGCGTCCTGCGTGCGGCGGGTCGAGCGGGCGCTGACGAAGGTCGATGGTGTCTCCGACGCCACCGTGAACCTGGCAACCGAGCGGGCACGCGTCTCTTACGATCCGGCCGTAACCTCTCCGGAATCCCTTAAGACGGCCGTCGAGAAGGCGGGCTACGGTGTGCCGGAGCTTCCGGAGGCCGCCCCTCCGAGCCCGAATGGCTCAGGAGAGCATCAGTCCACGGGACCGGCCGCCGTCGAGCTCGCGATCACCGGCATGACCTGTGCCTCCTGCGTCCGGCGGGTTGAGCGAGCACTGACGAAAGTTGACGGGGTTCGTGAGGCGAACGTCAACCTCGCCACCGAGCGGGCGAGCGTTACCTATGATCCGACGGGGGTGACAGTCCCCGATCTCCAGGCTATGGTGGAGAAGGCGGGGTATGGGGCAGAGCCTGTTGCGGCTCCCACAGCACCGATCGTTGCCGCTGATGCCGTGGTGGACCGGCGAGAGCTCGAGCGCCAGCACGAGATCGCTGACCTGCGGAGGAAATCGCTGGTCAGCCTCGCGGTGGGCCTGGTGATGATGGCGCTGATGTACGTGCCGCTCGGGGTCAGCATGCGCACGCTCGCCCCCTTCCTGTTGATCGCGGCGACCGTGATCCAATTCTGGGCCGGGCGGGTCTTCTATAGCGCCGCCTGGGCGGCCGGCCGGCACGGCAGCACGAACATGAACACCCTGGTCGCCATCGGCACCAGCGTCGCCTATGGCTACAGCGCCTTCGTGACGCTCTGGCCGGAGACCGCGGCCGCTTGGGGATTTGCCTACCATCTCTACTATGAGGCGGCGGTCATCATCATCGCCCTGATCCTGATGGGGCGCTGGCTAGAGGCCCGGGCCAAGGCGCAAACGGGCGCCGCGATCAAGGCCTTGATGGGCTTGCAGGCAAAGACGGCACGCGTCATCCGCAACGGCGTCGAGCAAGATATTCCGGTCGAGGCGGTCGTGGTGGGCGACCTCGTGCGGGTGCGGCCGGGCGAGAAGGTGCCGGTCGATGGGATCATCGAGGAGGGGCGCTCGGCCCTTGACGAGAGCATGCTGACCGGCGAGAGCTTGCCGGTCGAGAAGGGACCCGCTGACGAGGTCATTGGCGCCACGCTCAACAAGACCGGTGGCTTCGTCTTCCGCGCGACCAAGGTCGGCAAGGACACGACGCTCGCTCAGATCGTGCGCCTGGTTGAGGAAGCGCAAGGCTCGAAGGCGCCGATCCAGCGTCTGGCCGATACCGTCTCGGGCTATTTCGTGCCGGCGGTGTTGGTGATTGCCGCGCTGACCTTCCTCGGCTGGCTCGCCCTCGGGCCGGAACCGACGGTCACCCTCGCGATCCAGGCGGGGATCGCGGTCCTGATCATCGCCTGCCCGTGCGCCCTCGGCCTGGCCGCGCCGACGGCGATCATGGTCGGCACCGGCAAGGCGGCCGAGAATGGCGTCTTGATCCGGGGCGGTGAGGCCTTGGAGCAAGCCCGGCGCATCAACGCCATCATCCTCGACAAGACCGGGACCCTGACGCGCGGCAAGCCCGCGGTGACGCGAATCGTTCCGGTCAACGGCTTAGCCGAGCCGGAGCTGCTTCGCCTCGCGGCGGCGGTCGAGGTCGGCTCCGAGCATCCCCTGGGAGAGGCGATCGTCGCCCGCGGCCGCGAGCTCGATCTGAATTTACCCCCAGTCGAGGATTTCCGCTCGATCACGGGCAAGGGCGTCGAGGGCCGGGTCAACGGCCGGATGGTGGTCTTGGGCAACCGGGCACTGATGTCGGAGGCCGGGATCAACCTCGATGGGCTGGCGGAAACAGCTGGCGAACTCGCCAGCGCTGGCGCGACACCGATGTACATCGCGGTCGATGGCAAGCCCGGCGGGCTGATCGCGGTCGCGGATACGATCAAACCGGAATCTCCGGAGGCAGTCGCTCAGCTCAAGGCGCTTGGGCTGGAAGTTTGGATGTTGACTGGCGATAACCAGGGCACCGCCAAGGCCATCGCCCACCAGGCCGGCATCGATCATGTCCTCGGCGAGGTCCTGCCGGAGGAGAAGGCCACCAAGGTCCAAGCCCTCCAAGCCGAGGGCAAAGTCGTGGCGATGGTCGGCGACGGGATCAACGACGCGCCGGCCCTGGCCCAGGCAGACCTCGGGATCGCGATCGGGACCGGCACCGACGTGGCGATGGCCGCGTCCGATATCACCCTGATCGGCGGCGACTTACGGACCATTGTCACCTCGATCGCCCTCTCCCGGCGCACGGTGGCGACGATCAAGCAGGGGTTGTTCTGGGCGTTCGCCTACAACGTCCTGCTGATCCCGGTCGCGATGGGTGCCCTCTACCCGGCGTTCGGCATCCTGCTCAGCCCGGTGCTGGCGGCAGCGGCAATGGCGATGAGCAGCGTCAGCGTCGTCACGAATGCGCTCCGGCTCCGTGGCTTCAAGCGGCCGGAGAGTGCCGAGGAGATCCTGCATCCGTCGCTCCGCTCTCGCGTGGCGAACGTCGCCTACCTGGGTGGTATCGCGCTGATCGCCCTCGCCATCGGCGCGGCCGCGATCACGTTCGCCCCGGACGAGAGCCGCGCCGAGATGGCGATGGAGATGGATCCCGGAGAGGTGCCCACGAGCCTCTCCCGAGTTCCCGGTGGGGTCGCGGATCGCACCATCCTGATCGACGTCAGTGATCCGGCACGCGCCGTGCTAGATAATCAGAGTGTCGCTGAAGGCGGCACGATCGCCTTCGTCGTGACGAATCGGCATGACGAGCCAGTCCACGTCTTTGCCGGCGACGCAACCACTGAAGCCATCGTCAACGGACAGACCGAGATGATGGTCGAACCCGGCGCGACGCGAACGCTGGTCATTGGCTTCGACGATCCGGGCGAGGTGCCCTACGGCATCGAAGGCGGACCAGAAGGCATAATTGTGGTTGGAGACGCTGGATAGTCGAAAGCCGTCTCCCGATACCGAGGCACGGATTGGGTGCCCACGTTCAGGCGGGTCAATACGGACGGCCCCGCACCATGAAAAGGAGCAGACACGATGAGCAGCACGATGGAGAAGGTCACCCTGACCGCCCCGGACATTTCCTGTGGGCATTGCGTGGCAACGATCAACAAGACGCTCGGTGCGCTGGACGGCGTCCAGCAGGTCGAGGCGGAGGAGTCAACCAAGCAGGTTCATGTCTCCTACGATCCGGCGCGGGTGACGTTAGCCCAGATCGAAGCTGCCATGGATGAAGAGGGCTACCCGGTTCAGAAATAGGCACGCGAAGTCGCCCGTCAAGCCTCCCTGGCGGTCAACGCCGGCGCTTTTGCCGGTGCGTATGGGACGCGTCGCCGCCTGACGGATGAGGTGAAGATCGCCGGCCAGATCGCCCCGCTAGCCGGCGATCCGCGGCGTCGTGGGACCCAAGGCCGGCGACTTCAGACCGGAGTGATCCATGGCGATCTCGTGACCGCGGTGATTGGGGCAGTGGTGACCGCCGTGCTGGTCCTGACCTTAAGCCGGGAGGCCAGCAATGACGATTCTGTTAACCCTCCTGGGAACCGCGATCATCGTGGTGGTCGCGCGTGACGTCTTTCAGACCCTGTTTCATCCACGTGGGAGTGGAAACCTAAGCCGACGGCTCATGCGCGTGGTCTGGCGTCTTTTCCGCTGGGCGGCCCATGGTGAGCACGCGCGACTCAAGCTGGCCGGGCCGGTCACCATGATCGGCATCTTCGCTAGTTGGACGCTGCTCTTAATGCTTGGCTGGGCGCTCGTGCTCCAGCCCTACCTCCCGGAAGAATTCCTTCTCTCGTCAGGGCTCGACCCGGCAAGACAGGGAGGTTTTCTCGATGCGCTCTACCTCTCGATGGTCACGCTGGCGACCCTCGGCTATGGCGACATCACCCCAGAGACCAACTGGCTCCGCCTCGTCGTCCCGCTGGAGGCGCTGGTCGGCTTCGCCCTGCTGACCGCCGCCATCTCCTGGGTGCTCTCGATCTACCCGGTGCTCTCACGGCGTCATTCGCTGGCGCGGGAGGTGACGCTGATGCGGGAGGCCGAGGGTAAGACGGGAGTCTCGGTCCTCAACCTGAGATCGGCCACGGCGGAGCCACTTCTCGCGTCACTGACCAGCAGGGTCATCGCCATTCATGACGATCTGGTCCGTCTCCCGATCACCTACTATTTCCAGGCCATCGACCGGCGATCGGCCCTCTTTCTCGCCGCGCCCAGCCTGCTACGGCTGGCCGAAAGCGCGACAGCGCCCGACTGCCCTCCGGGCATCCGGCTACGCGGGACGATGCTGCATGGTGCTCTGGAGGATCTGGCGCATGAGCTCGGGCGACACTTGAGCGATGACAACCATGATTCGCTTGATGCGGCATTCCGCGCCTATGCCGCCGATCACGCCTATAGCGTCGAGGAATCAGGATGAGAGCGCCGCGCGAGTCGTTATCTCACCGGTACCGCCTGAGGAGTTAGAGGATTAGCGGTTAGCGTGCTCGTCGAATCGCTCCGGTGCTGATCCAAGTCGGACGGGCACCGAATCCGCGATCAGGCTGATGGAGAAGAAGATATGGACCAGGGTGGGGCATCCAAAGCAACCCGAAGAGGCCAAGGACAATGGCCCGCCATTGTCCTGTTGCTGGCGTTGGCGCTCGTTGGCCATGACCTCTTGATGACGATGCCACGGGCGCACGCGGCTCCGGCGTCATCGTTACCGGCTCATCACCAGGTTGCCACGCTGGCTCACGAGCTTGGCTCCCTGGTGGGCACCCACTCCTGGATCACACATCCTCACAGTGTCTCGGAGTGTCCTGCCGTCCGGATCGCAAGGGTACCTACCGGTATCGCCGTCGAGGCTCAAGCCTCCACTGGCTTCGGATGTGATCTCACGCTCGCGCTAAGGGTCAGCCCCGTTTCGATATCCCACCCTACCATTCCTCCCCTATCGGCAGAGACCAGGCGCGCCTTGTTGCAGGTCTTTTTGGTGTAGGCCGACCATCGCGTGGTTGCTACTTCGCGGGCACGCGCTCGCGAGAAACGCCGTCGTGGCGTCTATGCCATGACGAACGCGATGGAGGCTCTTTCACCATGCGAAACATTACGACCCTGCGACGTGGGGCGGCCACACTCCTGGCCGCGTTGATCCTGACGTTGCTCGCGCCTTCCGCGAGCCCGAGTGGGCTGACCGCCGGGGCGCGGCAAGACGCAACCCCTGGCTCTGACCCATGTGCCGGCGTGTCCGCGATGGCCACACCAGGGATGGAGATGGGTACCCCCATGGCCGACATGGATATGGGCGAGATGGGATCGCCCGCGGCGATGGCCGAGTTCGACCAGCTCTACATCGACATGATGATCCCCCATCATGCCTCGATCATCGCGATGGCCGAGGCGGCCCTGCCCCGCTTGACCGATGAGCGATTGCGGGAGATCGCCCAGGCGGTCATCGCCACCCAGGAGCCCGAGATCGCCGAACTGCGTGACCTGCGGCAGCGATTCTACGGCGATCCCGACCCAGCGCCGATGGACATGGCGATGATGACGATGATGGACGAGGCGATGCCCGGCATGGGCACGATGGACGAGATGGCCTTCCAGATGGATCGCGAGGCCCAAGTCGCGGCGATCTGCGCTGCCGAGAACGCGGATCTGGCCTTCATCGACCTGACCATCCCGCACCACCAGATGGCGATCATCGCCTCCGAAGCGGCACTGGAGCGAGCGGTCCACCCGGAGATTCGCGACCTTGCCGAGCAGGTCATCGCCGCGCAGGAGCGGGAGATCGAGACATTGATCGAGATCCGGCAGGACCTCGCCGGCACGGCTTCACCGGCAGCCGTTACGTAAGGATGAGGATGCTCGTCGATGAGCTCCGATCGTGGGTGCCATGAGCGCTTGCCGCGATAGCCCCTCTCCCGAAATCGGGGGAGGGGTTTGGGGAGTTCTCTCCCGAACACTTTGGTCTCCCAGCGGCCCGCCATCAATCGCGTAGGGGGGCCGACCTCGTGTCGGCCCGATGCTCGCGGGACCCTCGGCCCGCGGGAGGACACGAGGTCCTCCCCTACTCGGGTCGGCAACCCCTGCGTTCGGGCCAGCCGCGGCACGTTCGCAAACTGTCCGGAAGAAGGCTTGGGGAGGGGGCTGTTTTCACCCCAACCGCCCGTAGGCCGGCACCGGATTGGGACCGAGCAGCGGTAGCGCGTAGTCACGGAATGCCGGTGTCAGCGAGCGGCCGCCGGCTCCGATGAACTCGTCGGGCAGCACGCGGACCCGGTTGGCGATGAGCGTCAGCGATACGGCGCCGATGTCGCACTGATAGGGATCGTTCGAGACCCGTTCGAGCGTCGTCATCCGGTCGGATTCGCCTTGGGCGGCGCGTTCGGCTGCCGCCCAACCGACGCGGTAGGCCTCGTCGAGGTCGACCGGCGAGGCGAGAGCCATCGCCATCCGGGCGAACGTTCCCGGTTTATCGTCTCGCGCTCGGAGGCCGAGGTCTTCCCGGACCAGCCGGGTCAGCGCCGTTCCAGTGCTGGGGAAATAGGGATGGCCGAAGCGGTCGACGTGGTCTGGCTCCGCGCCGCTGAGATGGCGTCCAGCGGCGTCTCGCAGCGTCTCGGGGACGACCGCCACGGACCAACCGTGTTCCCGGACGCGGGCATCGATCTCCCTCAGGATCGTCTCAGCGCTCGCCGGTGGACGCTCCGGCAGGTAGACGAGCGGGGCGAGATTGGCCTCGTCCTCATCGAATCCGAGTGCCCCGGCGGCGGCCACCCAGCCGGCGTCGCGACCCATCACCTCGATGAATTTCACGGGGTAGAGTTGGGGCGAGGCCATGGTGTCGTATGTTGCGTCACGGACCGCGTTGGCGAGAAAGCGTGCGATCGAGCCATAGCCAGGGCAGTGGTCCGTCTCCGGCAAGTCGTTGTCGATCGTCTTCGGGACGCTCATCACCGCGAGGTCAGCACCCGCGGACCGCACCGCGCCATGCAGCCGGTGAGCGGTATCGGCGGAGTCGTTGCCGCCGATGTAGACGAAGGCGCGAACACCATGGCGCCGGAAGGCATCCAGGGCCGCGTCGAGATCGCTGTCTTGGAGCTTGTGGCGACCGGTACCTAGCGCGGCCGACGGCGTCCGGCGGATGAGATCTCGCTGGGCCCGAGACAGGCCGCTCAGCTCGACGAGGTCGTCGCGGAGCAATCCCTCAATCCCGCGCCGGGCGCCGGCAACGCGGGTGAACCCGTTCGCCGTCGCCCCCTCAACGACGCCGATCAGGCTAGCATTGATCACCGCCGTCGCGCCCCCCGACTGCCCGACCATCAGTGTCCCGCCCCGCGTCATTTCTTCCCCCTTTCGGTGTTGCCCCCACCGTCTTCCCGGACATCCAGGCGTCGCCACACTATACCGGGAGCCGGGCAGATGCTGATGACCGAGCCGGTAACACCATTGACGCCGCGTGCGCCGCGTGCTCTGATGATCGGAATGCGGCAAACGGACGAAGGGAACCTCGTTATCGGACATTCCCGTTGAACCGCTTCGCCCGGATCGCTTTCAGGCATAGGTTCTGAGCTACGCCGGTCGAGCGAAGGAACCGGATTCACGACACCGAACGGTGTGACGTGGACGGCAGGAGATGGAAGATGGAACGCGACGGAGACATCATCGTGATTGGCGGCGGTCTGGTCGGTTGGAGCGCCGCTTACCGGTTGGTTCGCGCGGGCCATGCGGTGACGGTCATCGACCGGGCAGATGAGGGGCAGGCGACAGCGGCTGGAGCCGGCATTATCTCGCCAGGGACCAATATCCGGATGGTAGAGGCAGCCCTCCCTCTTTCGCACGCCGCGGTGGCCCATTACCCAGTCCTGATCGATCAGCTAGCCACTGATGGTGAGACCGAGACAGGCTACGCAACGGCCGGTGTCCTTTTCGTCGCGACTAGCGATGCGGAGCTGGCACGACTGCCAGAGGTCAAGGAATTCGCCGAGAATCGCCTCGCCGCGGGCGCACGAAACATCGAGGAGGTCATCACCGTCGATAGCCGTGGCGCGCGCGAGCTCTTTCCAGCGCTAGCCGATATTCCGGGCGCCGTGTATATGCCAGGGGCTGCGCGCGTCAACGGCCGGCTCATGCGCGACGCGCTTCAACGCGCGACGCTGAAGCGTGGAGCACGCTTCATCCAGGGCAGTGCCGGTTTAGTGCGCGCGGGCGACGGTGTATCCGGCGTCTGCGTCGACGGCCAGGAGCACAGGGCTCACCAGGTGCTGATCGCGGGCGGGGCCTGGACCAACGCCCTCTCCGAGAGCTTGGGCGTCCCATTGCCTATCTATCCGCAACGAGGCCAAATTCTCCACTTGGACATGCCGGGGGTGCCGACGGCAGAGTGGCCTATCATCCAGGGGTTTGATGACCACTATCTGCTGACGTTCCCTACCAACCGCGTCGTCGTAGGCGCGACTCGAGAGGACGATTCCGGTTTCGACTATCGCGTCACGGCCGGAGGTGTCCATCAGGAGTTGAGTGAGGCATTACGCGTCGCTCCCGGCCTAGCCGGGGCCACCTTGCAGGAGATCCGTGTCGGCTTTCGGCCGGCAAGCCGCGACAAGATCCCGGTGCTGGGCCGCGTGCCAGGAATCGAGAACGCCTATGTTGCGACGGGCCATGGTCCCTCGGGACTTCAACTCGGCCCCGTATCCGGCGCCGCCGTCGCGGATCTCCTGCAAGGTAAGCAACCGGAGATCGATCTGCGCCCGTTTTCGCCGGAGCGGTTTCAGAACACCAGATCATGACCAAGAAAACGTCAGGTGTCATAGTCTCGTCGCACGCACCTCGCGTGACTCTGCCCGGTGCGTCTTGCGAGTCGAGCGCGTCATCCCGAACGTGCCGGTGGATCTCGTGCCTCACCGATCAGTCCCGCTGTTCGTGTATCGGCATCTGCCCTACCAGGACGACACGCGGGCCATTGAGGAGGCTCAGCACGTAGGGGTTGGCTTCGGCCAGTCGGCCCTGCCAGTCGTCGGGGCGGAAGAAGGCGAGCTCCACCGCGCCCGGCGCGGCGCCGAGGGCCGTTTCAGCTCGTACCAGCACCGTGTCCAGCTCATCCAACGCGATGTCGCCAATGAGCACCAGCCGCGGCGGCTCGAAGTCCGGGTTCTCCCCTCCCTCCCCCGGCAGGATTCCTACGAGGAATCCTGCTTCCAAGCCCGGAACACCTTCCAGTGCTCCTCGTAGCGCGGCGAGTGGGCCGATGGCCGTGGCGATCAACGCCGTCAACGGAGCAAGGATGGGACAGGCGGGGTTGACCCGGTAGAGGCGAGCATTCCCGGAACGGCGGGCAAACAGTACGCCGATGCGCTCAAGCTTGTAACACTCGTGTTGGAGGCTGCTGACGGGCAAGCCCAACAGGTGCGAAAGCCCCGTGAGCGAAAACCCCCGGTGCGGCCTGGGCAGGACGTGACCGAGGACGGCCGCTCGGACCTTCGATGAAAAGACTTCCGCGAGCAGTTCGTTCACATGGCACTCCGCCGGTTCCCGGTTGGTCTTGGCTATGGGCGGATCGTAACACGCCGTGCTGATCGACTTCCGGAGTTGTTCGGCGGATCGGCTGAATGCTGGTGATTGCGTACGGGGTGACCGTCGTATGGGGCGAGAAGCCCCGGCGCTGCACCTGATACGCCGGCTTGACGGAAGTTGCGGAAACAGTGCGACACGAGCGACACGGGGCGATGGGAGGCCGGGCAGGGAAAGCCCAGCCCCTCCACGCTACGCGACGGGCATCAACGCGCGGGTGGCGCTGACCTATATTCGCAAACGCCACCAGCCGGCTGAGCACGATGCGCCCAGATCACCGTCAATCAATCGCAGCTCATATAAGCCGGTTCTTGATACAGCAGGATGATGCACGGCCGGTCCGATAGCGGAGCGGAGGGCGGAGGCGGCATGCGGTATGCTTTAAGGAAAGCGACGCCACGGTGGTCGCCTGGCCGCCGGTTCGGCATACGGTCGCGCCGTCCTTGGCTTGGAGTCCCCAATTAGTACGTGGCTTTCTCTCGTTCTCGTCGTTGTCCTCGTGCTCGCTAACGGCTTCTTCGTCGCCACCGAGTTCGCGCTGGTCTCAGTCCGCCGTACGCGCATGCAGCAGCTTGCGAGTGAAGGCAGCCGCCGCGCCAAGAGCGTCCTCGATCTCCTCAATCACCTCGATACGTACATCGCCGCGACCCAACTGGGTATTACGATCTCCAGCATTGGGCTGGGCTGGATCGGCGAGCCGGCGATCGCGCATTTGGTCGAGCCCGTGTTTCACGAGCTTACCTTTCTGCCGGAAGGCTTTCGCGCGTCCGCCTCACACACGATCGCCTTCATCGTTGCCTTCTCCATTGTCACCGCGCTGCACATCGTCATCGGCGAGCTCGCGCCGAAGAGCATCGCGTTGCAGCGATCAGAGGCGACCTCACTATGGTCGGCAGGGCCAATTCACGTCTTCTATCTCATCTTCCGGCCCTTTATCTATGCCCTTAACGGGATCGGTAACGCGGTCGTCCGCCTGATCGGCATCGAGCCCGCCGCTGGGCACGCGCTGGTGCAATCCGCGGACGAGTTACGCCTCTCGATCGACGCCAGTCGCGAGGCGGGGTTGGTGGAACAAGCCGCTCATGATCTCGTTGATCGCGCGTTCACCTTCACCAACCTGGAAGTACGCCACGCGATGGTGCCCCGGACCGAGGTGACGGCCGTCTCGGTCGATGCCTCCCTCCACGACATCCTGCGGATCACCGCCGAGAGCACCTATACGCGCTTGCCCGTCTACGAGCAGGATAACGACCACATTGTCGGCGTGGTAAACATCAAGCACCTGTTGCCGCTCATCTACGAGACCACACCCCTAGGCGGTCAGCCGAATGGTCATCAGGAACCAGGAGAGCACGATCATGATCGATCAATGATCTCTGCCATGGTCGCGCCGGAGACGATGGCGGCGGTTGCCTCATTCGACGTGCGCGACTACATGGTGCCGCCCTTCGCGGTCCCCGAGTCGGTCCCCGCGTCCGTGGTACTGACTAGCATGCGTGCGGCTCGCACCCAGATCGCGGTCGTCATTGACGAATACGGCGGGACCGCGGGCATCGTCACGTTGGAAGACCTGGTTGAGAGCTTGGTCGGCGAGATTCGCGATGAGGGAGAGGCGGAGGAGCCGGAACCGACGCTGGAGGCGGATGGCACCATCGTCCTCGATGGGCTGACGACCCTGGTCGAGGCGAAGGAGTACTACGGTCTCGATGTCAACGCCGACGAGTTCGGCGTCGAGACGGTCGGCGGATTCGTCTTCAGCTCGCTGGGGCGGCCAGCGGTGGTCGGGGACGAGATCAAGGTCCCCTCGGGTCAGCAGCTCCGGGTCGAAGAGCTGGATGGGCTGCGAGTGGCGCGGGTGCGCGTCCTCCCAGCGCCCGGTGAGCGGCTTGATCTCGATCTCATCGCCGAATCAGCCTTGATTCCGCTTGAAGTTGAAGCGGAAGGCCAGCGCTCCTGAGGCGCTGGCGCACCGGTGGTCGAAGCCGGGTAGGGGAACGGCAGTGCGAAGGACACGAGACCCGATACGCCGGGGTGCCCAGATGGGGCTGCCCTCCGCGGCTCACGCGATCTTGGGGTTCCTCGTGGTCGAGCATGGCTCGGGACACGGCTACGATCTGGCGAGGCATTTTGCCGCCGGTGCTCCGCTTGCCCAGGTCATCCGCCTTGAGCCGGGGATGCTCTATCACCATTTGAAGCGACTCGAACGGGCGGGTTGGGTCGCGGCGGACCGCGAGGTGCAGAGCAACCGGCCGTCGCGCCGGGTCTATGCCGTAACAGATGATGGCCGTTCGGAGCTGCGCCGCTGGCTCGGCGAACCGGTGGTCCAAACTCGAGAGATCCGACTGACATTCCTGATCAAGCTCTATTTCGCACGGCGCCTGGATTCCGGACTAGCCGCTCGCCTCATCGCCAGGCAACGCGCAACCTGTGCACGCCTCGTCTCCTCACTCTCCGCACAACTCACGGACCTTGAACGGCAAGGTACGGCCACGGAGCCCGACGGTCAGTTTGCCCGCTCGGTGCTGAGCTTGCGCCTGGCCCAGACACGCGCCGCGCTGTCTTGGCTCGATGAGCTGGCGACGGGTGCGCCTGACGATACCGCCGTGACCAGATTGGGCCAGTGCTGACGTGCTCTGATTTCCACAATGCCACAATGGTCCGAGGTTGACAGTGATGGGCCTTATCTGGGATGGTCATGAGGGAACGGTCGGGATCACAGCGGTGCTCGAGCGACGATCGATGATGAGATCGGCCAACAATTGTGGAGGCGCTCGGGTTGGGCGTCGTGGCACGGAAAGGGATTCATGATGCACCAGCTTCGCCGGTTCGCGATTCCGGGAGCGCTCCTCTTCGCGACACTTGCTGTCATCATTGGGCCGAGCTACGTCGGGTCGAGTGCTCAGACGGGGTCTCCGCGCACCTCTGAGGTGGCATCCGCATCCCAGCAGGATGCTTTGGCGGATCACCCGATCGTGGGGGCGTGGGTCGTGATCAACACGGAACAGCCGCGCCAGCCGAGCGCGTTCGTCGTTTTTCACGCCGACGGCACCGTCGTCTCGACCGATGCCAATGGCGTCTCCTCATACGGCGTCTGGGAAGCGGCGGACGAGACGAGCGTCGATTTCAATATCCTCGGATTCTCGCTGCGTAGCCGATCAATCCGTGGCAACAGCGGGCCCCAATCCGTGAATGGCATCCGGTCACTTCTCGGAAGCGCATCGGTCCTTGAG
>DASYWB010000145.1:0-3519 GCA_035936495.1 Thermomicrobiales bacterium | reverse complement strand
GCTCGTCAGCCACCGGGAACCCCTCCGGAGCAGGAACATGACGAGCACGAGGATCAACGTGTAGAGGAGCTTTTGCCCGTTCTCTGCGGTGATGCCAACGAGCGTGATGCCGAAGATCTCCACGATTCCCCCAGATTGCCGCTAATCGGCGTAGGCCGTCGCCTCGGCCCAGACGGCGGCCCGCTCGACCCGATCCTGGTCGGCCGGAAGCGTGATTTGCTCTCGCGCCGCGTCCAACACCATCCGCGCTTGGTCGATAAGAACCTGCCGGTGCTCATGATCGACATGCTCGGCAATGCGACCGAGAACCAGCACAAGGTGCTCCGCCACCATCGGATCAGCAGCGCCATAGTGGCGAACCTGGGTGAAGGCGAGCTCAACGAGCCGCTCGACTTCCGGCCCTGGCAACACGAGCAGCCCCCGGCCATCTTTCCCGCGCCGGACTGGTGACCGCATCGGGCGCCGGCCGATCTCGACGAGTGCCTCGGCCATCCGGTCGATCGCCATCGTCGCGGTCGTCGGATCGTTGATGCCGGGTGAGAGCGCCTTGATCGCGATGTCGGCGAGCTGACGGATTCCGTAGCCGATGTCGGACTGCAACGTGCGCTCATCGCCGAGGATGATCGCCTTGCGAATGCAGTCTTCAACCTCACCGCCGCAGGAGGAGGCTGGCCAGACCGACGCCAGAGCGGCCCCGGGCACGACGAAGGAGCCGACCTGGTGCTCTAGCCGGATCACGAGCTCCTCATCATCACGCGCCACAATATCTCGCAGCGTAGATTCGTCCACCGACTGTACATACCCCCCATGGTCAGTGCAGACGCGGCTCGCCATTGTCTTCGCGAGTGGAGGCATCGCCGGTGGATTCCGCGCTTCTTCGTCTAGCTCCCGCGGGAATGCGACATCGACGAGATGCAGCGTTTCCTTAGCCGCGTGTTGGACGACGACTGATGCCTGGATAGCACGAGCGATGTGGTGGATGTAGAAGATCAGAAACCCAATGCTGATAAAGGCGAGGACGATGCCGACGGTGACCGAGATCGCGGGCACGAATCCCGGGCCGGTCTCCTCTGATGATCGAATCGAGCGGAGGACAAGCAGCGCATAGGCGAACGTCCCGATGAAGACGCCTAAGACAATCTGATTGCCCCGGTCGCCGGTGAAGGTGCGGAGGACACGCGGCGTGTACTGGCTGGACGCCAATTGGAGCGCGATGATGGTCAGCGAGAAGACGACGCCGGTCACCGTGATCATCGTGCCGGCGATTGCCGACAAGACGCCGCGCGCGCCCTCGGCCCCGCCCCCAAAGGCAAAGAAGTAGCTCGCCTTATCTTGGCCTCGCTGATCGAGCGTCAGCGACTGGTCCAGCCGCACGAACCCGAATGCGAGCACGACGGCCAACAGGGTCAACAGGGCGGGGAGAAACCAAAGGCTATCCTGCAGGTCATACCACCAGGATGAGAGATGTTTCCGCGCCTGCTTGATCGTCATTCGCCGCTCATCCTTGCCGCGCCGGTATGATCGCGGTCATGCTTACGCACACTCTATACCGAGGTCATGCATACTCAGTGGAGAAACGGTGTGTCGCTCGATCCCATCTCACATGATTACATCGCTCTCGCCCATGGCATTGACCGCCAGGTGCCAGGGTTCATCGACGCCTACGCGGGTCCGCCGGAGATGCGCGCGCGTTTCGCCGAGGCTGAACCCGCCACTCCCCTTGGGCTCCTGGAGCAAGCACAGGCGTTAGCGGGGCAGGTCGCCGAAAGCGACTACCCGGAACGCCGCAAAGCATACCTGACGGCCCAGGTCCAGGCGATGGTGGCCGTCTGTCGACAGTTGACCGGGGAAATGCTCAGCTACGCCGACGAAGTCCGAGGCTGCTTCGACGTTGAGCCGGCTCGGACGCCCGAAGCGGTGTTCGAGGCGGCGATCTCCGAATTAGATGGCCTGCTCCCCGGTCAAGGCGACGTGCGGGAGCGGATGATGGCCTGGCGGCAGCGGTTCGAGGTCTCGCCGGAGACGGCCCGCGTGCTGATCGACGTCATCGTTCCAGAGATCCGGCGGCGGACCGCGGCCTTCGTCGATCTCCCCCAGGGTGAAGAGGTCGAGTTCAGGTTGGTCAGCGACAAGCCGTGGAACGGCTACAACTGGTATCTCGGCAATGCCCGTTCGCGGGTCGAGATCAACACCGATCTCCCGATTCGCGCGAATGCCTTGACTGGTCTCGTTTGCCACGAGGCCTATCCCGGTCACCATACCGAACATAGCCTCAAAGAGCGGCGTCTCTATCAGGAGCGGGGCTGGGGCGAGCATGCTATCCAACTGATCAGCACGCCGCAGGCGGTCATCTCCGAGGGGATCGCGACGCTGGCGGAGACCATCGTCTTCCCGGCAGGCGAGCTCCATGCCTGGCAGGCCGAGCGACTCTATCCGGTTGCCGGATTGAGCGGTGATCCGGAGCGCGAGGCTGGGATCGATGCCGCCCAGCGCGCACTACGCGCGGTGAACGCGAACGCCGCGCTGCTCCTCCATGCCGGGCACGTCTCCGAGGACGACGTGCTTGCCTATCTGATGCGCTATGGGCAGCGCGATGAGGCCGAGGCCCGGCAGAGTCTCCGCTTCATCGACGATCCTCTCTGGCGAGCTTACGTCTTCACCTATCACGCCGGGCGCGACCTGCTCGCTCGCTGGCTGGACGGCGGGGATCGCCTCTCGCGGTTCCGCACCCTGCTGACGGAACAGGTCTCTCCTTCGCTGGTCATGGAGTGGTTAGCCGGCGAAGACAGCCCTGAACCGAGTCCGGAGGCCGTGCCCAGTCCAAGTTGAGGGTGCCGACGAGCGAGCGGACCGTGTCATCAGGCTAAGACGGCACAAGACGGTTCTGAGCCTCATGCACGGCATGGACGACGACATGGCAAAGCCCCCGATATCATTCCGGGGGCCTTGCCATGTCGTTATCTAGGCCAAGGCGGGGATGGGGGGCGATCCGCTTACCGGAACCAACCGTAGGGCTGACCGGTGGTGACCTGGCGTTGCATGTCGCGCCGGGCCTCGTCAGCCGTTGGGTAACCAACACCGGAACGAATGACCTCGCCGTAGTAGCGCTCGAACCGGGAGTTCGAGGGGCGAGCAGCCCGGGAGAACAGATTTCGGAGCTTCTTCATCGCGTGTTCCTTTTGATCGTGACCGTTTGTTTCCTGTCATTATTATATCCGGTTATGCTCATAATTGCAACGCTTGATGTGGCCATGCGACGCCCCGTCACATGTCCGTTTCACCCACCGCCCTGTCCCTGGCGGCAACAAAACGAGGCCGGGACCCGCGGGTCCCGGCCTCGTCCTTGGCGTATCCGTCTGGCGTCAAACGCTACTGCACGGTCATGGTCCCGACCATCCCGGCCTCGGCATGGCCTGGCGCGTCGCAGATGAAGTCGTAGGTCCCTGCCGGGGCGTTGATCGTGATCGTCTCCTCTGCCCCTGCCGCGAGCTCAACATCGATGCCGAGCTCGTCGACGGT
>DASYWB010000144.1:0-2453 GCA_035936495.1 Thermomicrobiales bacterium | reverse complement strand
GGGGTATAACGCCCGCGGGGCACCTCCTCGGTGGCGGCGAATGGGCCTAGGTAGGAGGCCGATGCGCTCCCAATAGACGAGGGTGCCAGCGTCGACGTCGACGCCCTGCTCGGTGAGCTCCTCAACTACCTCATCGCGCGTCAGAAAGCTGTCAATATCGAGCGGTGGTGTGCCCTCGGGCAGCACATCGAGCCAAGTGGCCCGGTTCTGTTTGGCCGGTGCATCTATCGTGCTCATACATATCCCTTCAACTCGATCGCGGGCGGTACAATCACGCGGTCTCCTCCCCGAGGCTGTAGGTTTTGCCAGGCTCCATCCGCCAGCCAAGCTCGGTAATTGACGCCAGTGTTTTCCGCTCTAATGCCTCGACGTCCATTGATTGACGCCACTGCTCCGGTTCGATGTATTCCCAGATCGACGTTTCCACAAGGTCTGTTAGCGCGTCCGGCGGCAAGGCGTCGAGCTCGACGGAAGCATCACCGAAGCGCTTGGTAAAGGCTGCCTGTCGGCTGTCGCTCTGCTTGCCCGGTCGAGTCGGTAGGGCGTATCGGCGGACGTGATCCGGGTTGAGCGCGATCCGGCGGACCCACACGTTCGCGCCGTGGTGCCGGAGCTCGGCTTCGAGGTTGTCGCTGATCTTCTGGCCGCTGGCGTCGTGATCGCCAAAGTAGAGGACCGCCGTCGGCTTGCCGATTTTCATCAATGCGATAGCCGATTCGTAGCGAAGGGTGATGCTGGGAAAGCCACGAGTCGCGACGTAGGTCACGCCGTACCGTTGGCAGACGGGTTGAATCACACCCGTCAAGGCGTCTTTCTCGGACCAAACTTCGACGTAACAGGGCTGGTCAATCCAGTAGTTTCGCCGGTAGAGATCGTGCGCTGTCTCCAGGGCCTCACCCAGCCCGCCATGAGCGAAGACCCCCCGCCGCGTCCGGTGGCCATCGGCAATCTTCTGGTACGGAAGCCTGCCATCGAGGCGCATCTGAGCCGAGGCATCGCAGACCCGTTTGTACGCGGCCTCGGTCTTCTCGATGACCCCGCGGGAGACCAGTTGGTAGTAGAGCTGGCGGACGCTCATCCGCTCGTAGTCCTCGGCGACAGCTCCGATGGCATCCCAGAGCGCCTGCGTCTTCGCCTGGGGCGTCCGGGCTTTCTTCGGACTAGTCCGAATCGTGGTCATCGGCATATCCCTTATGATTGTCTCGTCCTCCCTGTTCCGACCAGGTGAGGGCTTCCTGCTAGCGGCGTGGGCTACTCACGCCGCTAGTTTTGAGTCTGCCAAGCCCTCCTGCAGCAGGCGCTGGATTTCCTCTTCCGGCACTCGCCAGCCCGCCCGGCGACTCAGGCGGTATCCCGCCACCTTCCCCTCGCGCAACCAGCGACGAAGGCTCTCCGGGTGGATCCGCAATCGCGCCGATGCCTCTTCCACGGTCCACAGCTGTTCACTACTCACGTTCACGCTCCTTTCCTCCCGTTTCTATCGGGGCTACGTACATACTACCGTTTACAACGTTGCGCCGCAACATGCATTGACATGCTATGCAGTTGATTGTATAATGATGCATAGAGGGACGTAGGAAGCCCTCACCTTATCGGACCGCCTAGCGCCTCGGAACGCTGGGCAAGCACGGAGGGAAGACGGACATGGACACGACGACTGAACGGCGGATCGTCCGCCATCGGGTCGAGGATCTGACGCGGCTGGCCGACCAGGGCGAGCGCAAGGGCGTACGGATCCTGCTCTCGCCCGCGGGTCAGCACATCGCCACGTCGGCCAGCGATCCGACGCGCTGCTACCGCGTGGACCTGAACGGCTGCGAGTGCAAGGGCTTCGCCTTCTGGGGTCGCTGCCAGCATCACAGCCTCTTCCTGGCCGAGCTGGGGCGACTCGACCCGGAGCCGACGCCGCCGGCGGCCGCGCTCACGGTCCAGTGTGAGTCCTGCAGTGGCCGCGGCTATCGGCGATGGAGCATCGGCGGTGGCCTGAGCGATTGGGAGGTGGCGCCCTGTCGCGCCTGTGGGTCCACCGGCGAGCTCCGAGTCGCCGCCTGACACCACCCCTGGGGGCGGTCGCCGTGGCCGCCCCACTACCTATTGATACCTAGTCTCATTTTTAGGAGATCATGATCATGCAGACCACGAAGGTGCTAGAGGTGTCGGAAAGCTGGAAGCGCTGGCTCGCGGCGCACCCGGAGCAGGCGGCGGTCATCCGGATTATGACGGTTTTGCGCGACATGCCACTTGACGAGCTCGAGGCGACCGCCGATCTCGTGGAGCAGCGGCAAGCGGCGAAAGCCGCCAAGGAGACCAACCATGTCTAAAGAGACTGCGGCCGTCGATCCTTTGGAGTTCGCGGTGATTACCGTCAAGCGCGTGGACGGGGGCCGCTGGAAGGTAAAAGCGATCATGCAGAAGGACGGCACCACGGAGCAGACGTTTGGTCTCACGATCAA
>DASYWB010000143.1:0-7573 GCA_035936495.1 Thermomicrobiales bacterium | reverse complement strand
CGCCGGCTGCGCCCAAGCAAGGTCCAACCACACCAGCCGGAGTCCGTATCGCACCAACTCCGGCTCAGTGCGCGTGATCTCGGCACCTCATGCTCAGCCGGCTTGCAGCCCGCTCTATCGGTACTTTGTCGAGTCAGGAGCGATCGTACAGGGAGATGCCGTGGCCACAGGAGAGCCCGTCAAGCAACCTTTGCAACTGCGGTGGTGGGGGACGCTTTGACCACCCCCTCCAGGATCGCCACAGCAGGGTCCACGGCTCCAGCCACACCATCACCATGCGGAGCACCACCGACCCGCTCACTCCCAGCCTCGAGCTCGTCTGTTGGGCGCTGTGCTTGGCTCGGCTCGTAGCTGCTCGAGCCTGCGCTGGTTGACCTCCTGTGGATCCCACGTTGACTCCGACAGGAACCACTGCAGCCCCTGCACCTGCCGGTGTTGTCCGCCCTCGATCGGCTCGGCGTTGGCCAAAGCCATCAGCGTCTTGTTGCGCTCGGCAGGCAAGAGCAGACCCTGACTCGTCCTCCCCGAAGGCCACATCGAGCATCCAATGGAGACGGTTCTCGATCCACTAATGGCCGTGGACCGCCGCGGCGATGACCTGAGCCCTGCTGTCTGGACTAGTCAGGCGGGTGCTGGCCCTCCCCGCGCTGGTCTCGGCGATCCAGCGCTCACCCTTCCCCAGGGAGACTCTGCGCAGGCCCACCTAGGTCGGGTCGGGATTGAGCCAGTCGCGGGCAGTCGGGTCGTCCGTGGCCAGCGGCGTCCACCTCCCGTCGACCCCTTACGTTGTACGAGGAGTTCAGTCCTGATAGTCCGCAGTCACCCGCTACTATATATGGCGACTACGCGTGCATCGGTCGTGAGCCAGGTTCCGGGGTGCTCATCGCAGCCTCTCAACCTCGTCAGCGATCAGTTTGCCAATCTGCAGGGAGGAGGTCGCGGCCGGGGAGGGAGCGTTGCGGACGTGGAGTGTGCCCTCAGTGTGGTCAACGACGAAGTCGTCGACGAGTTTCCCGTCCGCGCCAAGTGCTTGCGCACGTACGCCGGAGGGGCCCGGCAGCAGATCGTCCATCTCCAATTCAGGGATAAATTTGCGCAACGATTCGAGGAATCGGCGCTTCGAGAGCGCGCGGGCCATCTCGCTCAGACCGATTCTCCAGTGCCGGCGGGCGAACGTGCGGAAGCTCCCACTCGTCGCTAAGCCGACGAGCTCGCGCGGACTGACATCCCTGAACGCATAACCCTCCCGTGAGAAGGCCAGCACGGCGTTTGGCCCGAGCCAGAGGTCGCCGTTCATCCTCGGCGTGAAGTGCACGCCGAGGAATGGGAAGGCGGGATCCGGCACCGGGTAAATGTTGCCGCGCACGAGGTGTCGCCGCTCGGGACGCAGGACGTAGTAATCACCCCGGAACGGAACGATGCGTGGATCGGGCGACGCTCCAGTGAGTTGGGCAACACGATCCGAGTAGAGACCCGCGCAGGAGACGACCGCATCAGCTTCGATCTCCCCTCCGGTGGTCGTCACGAGTGACCGTCCGCCGCGCCGGTCGATTCCAACAACCGCATGGCTGGTACGGATCTCGCCTCCCATCTCTTGGATGTCATCCGCGTAGAGGCGAGCGACCTGGAGATAGTCGACGACCCCGGTATCGGGCGACACGAGGGCTTGGACGCCCCGGACGTGCGGCTCGACCTCGCGCAACTCGTCCGCGTTAATCAATCGTAGCCCCGGAACACCGTTCGCCAGGCCACGCTCGTAGAGGCTCTGGAGCCGGGGGAGTTCCGCCTGCTCGGTCGCGACGATGACCTTGCCGCAGCGCTGCCAAGGGATGCCCCGCTCGTCGCAGAAGCGGGTTATGCTGGCCGCGCCAGCCACGCAGAGTTGGGCCTTGAGCGAGCCGGGAGCGTAGTAGATGCCGGAGTGGATGACGCCGCTGTTGTGACCCGTCTGATGCCGGCCGATCTCCGGTTCTTTCTCCAGCACGACCAGCCGTGTGCCAGTCTGGCGACGCAGAATGTCGCGGGCAGCGGCCAGCCCGACGATGCCGGCGCCGATGATGGCGATGTCCCATGGCTGAGCGAGGACCGTGCGCCGCGGGGCTTGACTGACCTCAGCACCAACATCATTCATCAACACTTCTCCATGGTCCGCTGGGGTGCACCGAGGATAATAACGCCCCTAGGTGCGATGACCCAACGTGACGATGTAACGCTTGCTGGGAATGGCTCCGCGGAGCTTTTCGTCACGTCGCCTTGCTTGACCCGCGGGGAGGAACGTGCTATATGGGTTCTTAACCGGATGGCTTGACCGCCCGCGCCTTGGCGTGGCGTCACCCGGTTTAGCGAGTGTCGCCGCTGTGCCTCGCACGGCTCGCGCGATGCTCGTTCCCGCGCAAACGCCACCTTACGGCTGGGTGAGGTGGCGAGGGGGATACGGTTTCCGGAGATGGCCGTGGGCCGTCGCTCGGATCGTGTCCCAATCCTGGCGCGGTCCCCGGTCCTTGGCTCGGACCTCCAATACCGCGTCGGGTAGACGGAGGGAGTCTCCCGATGCAACGTTTTGATGCTGCTGGCTCATCGGCCAGCCGGTGGTGGCGGGCTCAGCGCCTCGTCATCGCCTTGGCAATCGTGATCACCGTCTCCGGCGTCGCGCCGGTCGCCTTCGGACCTTTCTCCCCACCGGAAGCCGGCGCGGTTGCGCTCGGCGGTGGGACCTATCGCGTGACCGGAACCGTCTTCGGCACGCGCGGCGATGGCTTGATTGGCGGCACGACGTCAAGCGGCCGTGTCCTGCAAGGCAATGACCGCCTGGCGGCATTGCCGTCCTGCACCGAATCATCTTGCCCCTGGTTAGATCTTGGGACTGGGCCCGAGGAGGAATGGGGGCCGCAGACGACCTGTGCCGAGGCCGATGGGCTTTGCTGGATCGAGGTCGTCAGTCTGACAACCGGAGTCTGTACGATCGCGCCGGTGCTCGATGTCGGACCGCTCTTCATCAAGGACAATTGGTGGGATACCAGGGCGGAGCGGACCTATCCGCTGACACAGGGATTGCCCGCGGCGGAGGTCACCGTTGACGGCGTCGACCTCGGCTTCGGCCCAGGAATCAGCGACAAGGGTTACGACATTGCCAACGTCTACGACTACGCCGCCGCCGTCGATCTCGGCGCCGGGACCTGGGCTGATCTCCAACTCGACCCGGGCCGCCTCGTCACCGAGCTGGAAGTCACGCTGCTCTGGCAAGCTGGAACCACCCACGAGGCGGCCTGTGGCGGGACGCCCGCGAATGCCCCCACAACGCCGGACCCCGTGACACCCCAGCCCGTGACGCCAGTTCCGGTCACCCCTGATCCGGTGACGCCGGACGTCGAGGAGCGGGAAACGCCCGCGCCGACGGTTCCGGCACCCATGCCTCCACCAGTTGCGCCCGAAGATGAGCCGGCTGCTCCCATCACCCCGGTCCCCACGGTGCCCACACCGGACATCGCGCTCCCGCCGCCGCCAGTAACTCCAGTAGTCGACGTGCTTGCACCGGCCACCGGGGAGAGTAACGCGGCGACCCTCGACCTGGTCTACGTTCGCACCGACCCCGCGGTCGACGCGCCGATCATCGGCCTCCTCCCGGCCAATAGCCGGGTGCTGATCACCGGCGGCGGCATTGCCGGATATTTTCCGGTCACCATTGATGCGCAAACGGGATGGGTTTTTGGGGATTTCCTGGCTCCGGACGGTGGTCAGGCGGGTACGGTGATCGCCACTGCGATGGATGACATCAACCTGCGAGCCGCTGCCGCCTGGGATGCCCCAGTGCTAAGCGTGGTGCCGGCGGGGAGCATGGTCCTACCGACTGGCCGGCCGGAGAACGGGTTTATCCCAGCCCAGTTTGGCGAACTGGGGGGCTGGTTGCCCACAGCGTATATCGCCTATGGCGATGCCGCTGATGTCCCATGGAGCAATACCGCCACCGCGGTCACGGCGCAGCCAACCAATCTTTGGATGGGACCGGACTTCAGCACCGAGGCGCTGGCCGTGGTGCCCGCCGGCTCCGTAATCGAGCTGATCGGCGACAGCGAGAATGGCTATCTCCGGGCTTCCTACGACGGTCAACACGGCTGGGTCACGGCATTCTGCCTGGAAGGCTACCCAACTGCGGTCGTCAGTTCAGATCTGCAACTGCGCGGCAGTCCGAGCCTAGACGGGGCGGAGCTGGCGGTGATGCCAACGAACGCAATCGTCGTTTTGACCGGGGAGGAAGCCAATGGCTACGTCTCGGTCTCCTACATGGGCATCGGCGGCTGGGCCTACGCCGGATACCTACAATAGGGCGAGGGGCGCGGCGATCTCTCGCCGCCCCCCTTCCCCATCGCCCCCCACATTCGTCTTCCCGCCTTGCCGTCTACCGCCGCTCCCACGCGGCGCTGGCCCTCGCGTTCCAACGCCCGAAGCGGCGCTCGACCTCGATGGGGAGACCGAAGCATGTCGAAACGAGGTCGCTGGTAAGGGTGGCGCCAACCGGACCGGCGGCAACGATCTCACCTTGGCGCAAGAGCAGCGCGTGTGTCGTCGAGGGTGGAAGCTCTTCGACGTGATGCGAAACGAGAACCGTGGCCAGCTCGGGCCGCGCGTCGGCAAGGGCGGCGAGCGCGGCAAGCAAGGCTTCCCTCGCTGGGAGATCGAGCGCGTTCGCTGGCTCGTCCAAGAGGAGCAGGGGCGGTTCAGCCATCAACGCGCGAGCGATGCGAACGCGCTGCCGTTCACCCTGGGAACAAGTGGCAACCGATCGATCCGCCAGATCGCCGCATCCTAGGAGGTCCAGCAGGTCTCGCGCGCGGGACTGCTCGGTCGGGCCGTAGCGATCCCAGAGGGGTTGCACGGTATTGGTCGCCCCGGTCAGAACCACCTCGGAGATGAACAACTCCTCAGGCATGCGCATCGTCGGATCGACCACGCCGATCCGCTCACGCAACGCCCAGAGATTCGTCTTCCCGAGTTTGCCGCCAAGGACGGTAGCGGTGCCCTCGCTCGGGTGACGCATGGTCGCGAGGAGGGAGAGCAGGGTGCTCTTCCCGGAGCCATTGGGTCCAAGCAGTGCCCAATGTTCGCCAGCCCGAACCTTCCACGAAAGGTCGCGCAGGATGTTCACGCCCTCGGCCGTCCAGACATAGACTGACTCAAGCTGGACGATGGCCTCATTCACGTGGTGGTTGCCTTTCACATGGCACCGTAGGGCAGCCGAGGTCACGTTCTCGGTGCGAGAGGATATGGGCAGAGCTTGGTCGCGTCAACAACGTTTCAAGCTAGGCACGGGGGTTGCGACGGCTCGTGCTGAGTGCGGGCAATTCCCCACCCAAAACAAGAAGGAGGAACAACCATGAGTGACCGCGCTAAATCTGACACATCGGATGAGGGCCAGAGCGCCTGGGACGAGACGAAACACGATCTCGCCAGCGGCTTGGGAAACATCAAAGATCGCACCGAAGAGTCAGTAGAGGAGTTGACCCGAGATCACGAGACCACCACGGAAGTATTCGGCGTCGATGATGACGATGATCGCCCGCCGGCGGGGTCGCGACCACCAAGGTGAAAAGCCAGCCCCCACATCTTGGTGGGCGCGCTCGCGAGTCGAGCACCCCTCGCGAGGCCCCCTGTAGTCGCTCCGGACCGGCTAGCGCGTGAGCGTGGTGTCGTTATTGATGAGGGACCAGTGGGCTTCGGTCGTGCGGCTTCCAGGTGGGCCGCGGCTCACTCGGCATTCAATCCATAGGGACGTTCATGAACATCTAGTCGAGCGTGGTGCACGCCTGGGCCGGTAGAACACACCCGCCATTGGTCCCCGCGCGCAACCCGACAAACCACATACGGCGGTACCTCGTTGACAGGGACCGCGCCCCGCCGCTATGCTCGCGCAACCTCAAACCACATCCGGCGGTCCGCGCCCGGCCAGGAGACGCTCGCATGCCGCGGAGAGTTCCGACCGCCCATGTCCGTTCCGCCCGCGCCCGGGCGACCCTCATGGCTTCGATGATCATCGCCGCCGTGGCCCTCGCCGCCTGCGGCCGGGCAACCGAAGAAGAGATCAACCAGGCGCTAGGGATCACTCCGACGCCGACGCGAAGCGCCGGGCAGATCGCCGAAGCGACCGCGAGAGTTGCATCGGCTGCCGCGACGCGGGAGGCGGAGACCGCTTCTGGTAGCCCCCAGCCCGGTGGCGCCGCCGCGTTGGCGGGGGACCCGGTTCGGGGACAAACGCAGTTCAGCCTCTTTTGTCTCCAATGTCACGGACCGGCCGCTCAGGGTCCAGACCTCCTCCAAGCGGGTAGCCCGGCCGCCAGCCTGACCTACAATGAAATGCTGACACTCCTCCGGGAGGGCACGGACCACGGGGTGGCGCCGATTCCCAACTACCTGGTCTCCGACCAATCCGTCGCTGATATCCACGCCTACATCCAGGCGCAGGCGGGATCATAGCGCCCTCGTATCACCTGGCATCGCCTGTCATCTCGTAGGCTACCGGGTGACGTGGCCAGGAACCCTCCAGAAGCCGTAGGGGCTGGGCTTGCCCTGCCCGGCGTCCAACCGCGTCGCTCGCCCGTGCCACACGGCCTCTGATACGCAGTTCGGGTGGATGCCTGTGGGTCTGGTCGCCTTCTCAGCCGGCTTTGAGCCGGCTTATCGCGTGCAGCGTCGGGGCTTGGAGCGCCGCGCGGTGGCCGACACTCGGGATCGTCCCGGCACGGCTTCCTCAGCTCCCGTATCAGCATCAGCCGGTGTTTGCAAAGCCCGGCCGGGCGGGTCGTCCGGCACCAAACCCGGGCACTCACCCGGCAATGTCGTAAGGCGCCTGGATGTAAACTGCGTGCAACATCTCCTAAGTCCATGGAGGCGCCGCTCGTGATCGTTTTCCCACTTCTTGCCGCGCTCATCAGTGCTGCTTGCACGATCGAGATTGCCCGCGATCTCTCCCGGCGGCCAAGGCCAGACAAAGTCGCCTGGCTGATCGCCTTCGCCATCTTCGCGGTCGCGGCCAGTACCGAAGTCGTGGGTTCGACCCTCGGTTGGACGCCGCTCCTAGCACGCCTCTACTACCTGACCGGCGCGGTGCTGGTCGTCGGCTACCTAGCGCTGGGTGAGCTCTATTTGCTGGCGGGCCGCCGCATCAGTACGGTCGCGCCCGGCGTGGCCCTGTTCGTGACCGCGTTCGCCGTATCCGCGGTCTGGGCGGCGCCTGTTAACCAAGAGATGCTGAGAAGGGATGGATGGGAAGCGATCTCGCGACCGCCCGGCTCCGCGCTCTTCATCCTGGCGATTGCGCTCAACGCGGGCGGAACGTTCGTGCTGGTCGGGGGGCTGCTCTGGTCCGCTTGGCGTTTCCGACGGCTCGGCACCGAGCGGCACAGGATGATCGGCTACCTGCTCATCGCGGGCGGTGCGCTGACCGTGGCCGGCGGCGGCACGCTCACCCGCTTCGGCGATCCCGCCTACCTCTACATCGCGATGGCGATCGGGGTGGCGGTGATCTTCGCGGGATACCTGCAAACCCGGCGTCCCCATGCCCAGGTTGTCGCTCCCGACG